>CAYZFG010000085.1:0-9855 GCA_964477665.1 uncultured Staphylococcus sp. | reverse complement strand
TCCCAAAGTTACGCTTTTTTACAATCATTAACAACGGACTTTCTTACCTGACCCAGTAAATCTTCACTTAATAACGGGTCAATGCAAAAAATACGTTTTTAACAATTCTACTTACTTTTGCGACTGCCCCATAATAACGTTTGCGCTGTATGGACTCTTTGAATTTATTTATTCGCGATATCGCTTTAAAAGAGAATAGTAACGACCCTGTAGCAGCTGATTTTTTTAAGGCATTCTCGAAATCCTTCCGGCGCATAACCTCAAATAGTGTTCTCCAAATCCGGTTAGCTGAAGAGGCTGTTGTTAGTTTTGTATTGCTGCGACGAAAATCTTTTATAATTTGAAATTTCAAAATTATATGCTATCTTTGCGGGTGCCGATCGCCATGCTGAGAGCCAGGCCTGGGTCAGATGGCGGGGTGAAGAGACATATGAAGCGTTTATACTCTCTATTTTCTTGAAGTTTTTTCCTGATATGCTTTTAAGTGTTTTTGGCAAGTTTTTTCTGAATATGTAGGTTAAGTAGTATTGACTCTCACGCATCTTTTTTAATATTTCGTTGGATTGTGAGTCTTCCAACAGTTAATTGCTTAAAATCTTATATGAAACTCGTTTTGAAAAAGTACTCTCTAATCGCATTCCTCACAGCCTCACTCCTTTTTATCACTCTTGGTTGTTCAAGTTCAAGTGATCCTGAGATTTTCGCCGCTATCCATGGACACGTGGTAGACGAAACGACAGATCAACCTCTTGAAAAAGCTAAAATTACGCTTTCACCCTCTGGGCTGTCAATTACTACTGATACCAAGGGATATTATGAATTCACAAAACTTGATGCTACACATTACACACTCACGGTACAGTGCCCGGGCTACATGCCAAAGCGTATACAGGTCACAACCGTCTTAGGTAAAAACTTCGAGGTCAACGTCCAACTGCCCCCTGTTCCTGAAGACTAATTCAGTATCGTCCCCGATGGATCCGAGCACATTAAGTCGTCTCTTCGTAGTGTGAGGAGCAGTTGCCGGATGGGGTAATGACTTTACAGCGTCAAGAGAATGGGGGCGGTGAGGCCGGTGACTGTGGGGAGGACGGCGTCGCAGAGGGGGGCGATGCGGTCAGCGGGATTGGTGGTGGAGATGCCTATCACGCGGGCGCCTGAGCGGCGGCCGGCTTCGAGGCCTTGCATGGAGTCTTCAAATACGTAGCAGCGCTTGATGTCGCGGCCTATGGCTGCGGCGGCTTTGAGGTAGCCTTCGGGGTCGGGCTTGGAGCGGGTGACCATGTCGCCGGTGATGATGGCGTCGACGTGGGCGCTTACCTCGGGGTGGCGCTTGAAGAGGAGCTGCATCTTCATGTCGTCGCTACTGGTGAAGATGGCTATGGGGATGCCGGCGGCGTGGAGTGATTCGAGCAGGTCGATGGCACCGGGGTAAAGGGGGTAGTCCATGACGTGCTCGTAGTGGTGGATGGCTTCGCGCACTTCTTCGCGCACCTCCTCGGGGAAGAGGGAGAGGATAAGGGCGAGGTTGGTACCCTTGATGTCGTCGGCAAACGTGGGGCCTCCCACGCCGTATTTTCGGCCTGTCTCGGCCCAGAATATTGAGTATTGTCCTTCGGTGTCGATGAGCACGCCGTCGAGGTCAAAGAGCGCTCCGGCGGGATGGTTGAGTTGCATGGCGGGTGGATGGGGATTCAGATTTGTTTGCGGAATGCGCTGCGGCGGCGGTGGAGACGGTGGGTGAAGTATTGCCACTGCGCCTGTACGTTGGAGTTTTCTTCGAGTTCGAGGTTGCTTTCGGCATATTTCACGCCGTTGCGCTGATATTCGGGGATGAGGTCGTAGAAGAAGAGAGCGTTGACGCCCTTGTTGAGGTATTCCTTGCGCACGGCGATGAGCATGAGGTCGACCACATCGTTGTGACCCTTGAGAGCCTTGAGCAGATGAAACCAGCCTGTAGGAAACAGTCGACCGCGCGACTTGATGAGGGCGGCGCTGAGCGAGGGCATGGTGATACCTACGCCGGCGAGACGGTCGTTTTCATCCACGACCACGCTCACGTATTCGAGCTTTATGAAGCCGAGATACATGTCGATATAATAGTCGATCTGCGCGGGAGTGAGGGGGGAATAGCCGTAGAGATTGTCGTAGGCCTCGTTGATGAGCTCGAAAAGCTCCTTGCCGTAGGCTTTCTTCAGGCGCGCTGTGGAGGTGAACCTGAGCAGGCGCAGCTTATATTTATCCATCACAATGCGCGATATGCGGGCCATCTTTTCGGGAATCTCCGAGGGGATGTCGATGCGGAATTCCACCCATGAGGTGTCGACTTTGTAGCCCATGCGCTCCATGTGGACGGGGTAGTAAGGATAATTGTAGATCGTGGCCATGGTACCCACCTGGTCAAAACCGTCGGTGAGCATGCCCTCGTGGTCGAGGTCAGTGAAGCCCATGGGACCCACCATCTCGGTCATGCCGCGGTCGCGTGCCCACTGCTCGGCGGCGGCGAAAAGGGCGTCGACAGCCTCGGCATCGTCGATGAAGTCGACGAATCCGAAGCGGGCTTCACGCCGGCCTGAGCGCTCGTTGACCACACGGTTGATTATCGCCGTGATGCGCCCCACGGGCTCGCCGTCGCGGTAGGCCATGAATGACTGTGCCTCACATACCTCAAACGCCGGATTTTTCTTGGGGTCGAGCGTATTGACGTCGTCAAACACCAGCGGCGGCACATAATACGGATTGCCGTCGTAGAGGCTTATGCCCCACTTTACGTAGCGGCGGAGCGATGACTTGTCGGGAGAGATTGCTGTGACGGTGACGGGGGATTTCATCTTACGGATTCGATGGTTTCTATTGCGTCAATGCCCCCTTCGGGGAGGGCGGGACGATGTGATGAGTTGAAATACAGGAGCACGGCCACCATTACAAGGAGGAAAGCCACCACGGCGATGTAGAGCGGCGACGTGCGGCGGCTGGCAAGGGCAAGGCGCAGGGCGGGAATGTCGGAGTAGCGGCGGCGCGGATCAGGGTCGGCACACTTGCGGGCGATCTGCGTAAGGTCGTCAAATTGACTCTGCTCCTCCTCGGGGAGCGCGGCGATGGCTTCGAGCACCACCTCGCCGTAATGCTTCAGATCGTCCTTGGCGGCGGCGGGCGAGAGATGCGACTTCTGGTCAAACCCTACGTCGATGAGCTTGAGGTTCCCTATCTGGTCAGTGAAAATGATGCGCCCCGTGGTGATGGGATGGTGCACGAGGTGATTGGTCTGGATATAATCGAGCGCCTCCACGAGCTGATGGCGGAGCTTCTCCACGTGAGCCGGAGTGACCTTATGCTCGCGTATGAGTTTTTCGAGCGACGAACCGTAGACATCGTCGGTGATGATACAGCGGCCCAGCCCCGGCACCTCTTCGAGATCGTTGATCATTATAATGTGGGGATGGGCGAGATTATAACGCACATCAAACTCCTTCTCAAGCATTTCCCTATACTCCGGTATATCCTTAAGTTCCGGGCGGAGAGTCTTGAGCATCACCCACTTGCCATATTTGCGCGCGGTGTAGACATGGTAGAATTCCTCGTCCCACTCGGGAAGGTGCTCTATCTCAGTCCACTTCTCGGTCTGTGATGTATGAGTCGCCATGATCAGAAATAGTTATAAACGTAAGGCACCGGCTCGCCGGGCGAATAGAGATAAAGCGAGTAGCCCTGCACAGCCCAGGAATAATACCACACGTCGCCATTGCGGAAATACACGGCCAGACTCGGGCCGTCGGCCTCCCATGTGAAATAATACCAGTCCTCGCCCCAGTAATCATCTACGTAATACTGCCCGGTGCCGTCGGGGTAGAAATAGAAGCAGTTGTAGTCCACACCCGAAGGCGCCACCAGCTCCCAGTTGCCCACGAGCGGATGGTTGTAGTAATTATCCTCTTCACACGAAGTCACAGCCAGACACGCCATGATCGCAACGACCATGACCGATACGCGACTTAGATACTTTTTGATAATAGTCATGCTTGTAGAAATGAATTTTTACAAAGTTACTACAAAATCGTATCAATCTAAAATATCAGTCACTAAAATTTAATTTTTCGAGGCATTAGGTCGTATTAACTAATGATTTGCAGTGACGTCGGTATGTGACGTTTCCGGGCAGAGCAATAAGGCAGCTTTATAGCGGCTCACACAGCATCGCCACTTCGGAGCTCATTTTCAAGGCATTATCCCATCCGCAGGATTCACCCGCGGTTAATGGGTTGCCGCCGGATTGATTATTAAGGTAATACTTTTGCGACATGCCTCCGACCGTTGCCTTTTGAGCGGAGGGGTCTGTCTAAGGGTGAGAGATGTGTCAGAGCTTTACTATTCTGGCGGCGGTATCTTTAAACTGGGGCATGGCCATGCCTGAGTCGGCGCCTATGTAGGTGGGATCGCATACCGTGTAGCGCCGCCCGTCAATGTCAAAGTAGCTGCCGCTCACCGACTCACTGAAGTTTACGGCTGAGGCAAGGTGGCCCGGATAATACAGAAGCACTACGTCAAGTCCCATCAGCTCGCGCACAAGTACTGCGAAGAGTATCGCGCGGTCTTCACAATCAGAATACGGGTAGAAAAATGTCTCGTCGGGAAACAGCGGGCGCTCGTCGCCAAACTGCTCGCCGTCAGTCTTGTACTCAAACGCCGTCTGGACAAAATGCAGCAGCACGTCGGCCGCCGCTTTCTCGCTTTTCCCCTCAATCGCCGCGCGGAGCACGGGGTAAAGCTCCTCCTTCATCTTCTCGCTCAGCGATGCGACGGCATATATGTTCCAGTGGCCGCTCAGCGGGTATTCGTTGTAAAAGTCTATGAGGTTTTTATTCACGGCAAGCTCAAGATCGATCGCTGGGTCGAGCTCGGAGCGGAATCGTCGCAGGGACGCCGGCGTATAAGCGAGCTGCGGCTGCTGCCTGATGTCGAGCGAAAATTTCTGCTCGCGCGGAAATTTGTGGTCATAGACGTGTACGCCTCCCGAGCCGGCTGTGCGGTCGGCAATGAAATATTTCTCTCCGTCGATGATGAGATAGCTGTAATTGTAGAGCGAGGCATCGCAGGGCACGAGCAACGTCAGCCGGCCGTCGCAGCGCCCTATCCTCACTTTATAGCCTGACTGGGCAAGGATAAACATCTGCAGTAATGCCGCCTCGTTCTTTCGGCCCGGGTACGCAGCAGCCGACAGTTTCTCCACCAGCCGCAGGTAGCCCCAGTCAGATAGCTTCATGCGGTCGCGCAGGGCCACGCATTGCTTCACAAGGTCGACCGACTCTTTTGCCGAGAGTTTCCGCCACGCGTCGGCCACGCTGTTCTCTTCGGTGGAGCGAAGCGCGAAACGCAACGATTTGTCGTAAGGCACCGTGCAGTCAGTGCCGTAGTAGTTAAACGTAAGCGCGTCGCCACGCTTCACCGGCGGCGTGGGCTTATTCTCCGGCTCATCCTCAGGGAGCAGGGGCGCGGGCGGAGGGACGGGCACAGGCGCGGGTATCACGTCGCCTTTTGGCAACGGCTTATCCTCGGGCACGGCATCGGGTGGCACCACCGGGGGCGCGGGCGGTTCGGGCGAGGGTGGCACAGGGATGGCGGGCATGGTCTTGAATTCCTGCCACGCCCTGCGCATATACTGCTCGTAGTCGCTGTTGACACGTGCGCGGTAGTCGTCAAATTCCTGCTGCTTTTCGGCTTTGTATTGCTCAAACTGCTCAAATGCCTTGCGCTTGTATTCGTCAAACGACGACTGAGCGTGTATCGAGCCCGTCAGACCCGATACACACATTATCGCTATGCACAGCACAATTCCTTTCGGCATCGCACTCTACTTTTTCAGAACGTAAACTGAGCCACCAAGGCCGGACCGCCGTCGCAGGTCACCGTGGGGAGCACGGCATAGCCGCGACCGTCGGCACTCTTCTTCACCAGCACGCGGCGCGCTCCGGGTGCCACGATGGCATCCACGAGGTTGTAGACATACAGCGCAGCCACAGCTCCTATGCAGATATTTCGGCCCATGGCAAAATTATCGGCGCTGTTTTTATACGAGCGGATGTGGTCAGTATTATGCGTCTTTTTGATCTTGTTCATGTAATCCTGACGCATATTCTCAGTATATATGATACCGCCGGCAAGCAGTACAGTGCCACCTAAGATCAACCCGCCCTTGAGATTAGAGCCCTTGTAAAACTGCCCCCATCCCGGTACAATAGCCGACCGCCACAGCCCGCGCGCTCCGTAATTAGTCGTAAGACGATAATCATCAAAGCGGGGAGTGGAATTATCGACCGATCGCATGTAAAGAGTCGTAAGTTTATATCTTCCGTCGGAACCTCTTTCCCAGTATTCATCCACGTTTTCAGCACTGAACTGAGTTTCCTTTCCTTTTACGGTAGTGTTTACGTGAAATTTACGCTGGCTTTCCGAATGTCTTTGGCCATTAACAATCTGAGTATTACGATTGCGCGACGAGGTATAATCAGATGTCACGCTTACTCCACGCGACAATCCGGCTTCCTCCAGAAGCACAGCTACCGACTCTTTTCTTGCATCGTCAAGCGTAGTACCATACACCGTCTTAGTAGTGTATACGAATGATGAATTGGATGGTTTTGGCTTAGAGTGCATCCATTGTGGCTTAATATTATCTGACTTTTCCTGAGCATAAGCTACAGTGCACCAAGTAGATAACAAGCCTATCAGTAAGGCTCTGAGTCTCATTTCGATCCACCATTTATAAAGTCACTCACGCCGTCGCCGTATTTCTTGGCATCGTCCATTTCCTTAGCCGCAGAATCTTCCGCACGCTCTACAGCTTTTTCAATCATGCTCGTCTGCACAACATAGTATACACGGCAATCAAATTTTCCATTCTTGTCACGGAATAAAGTCAGATACGGAGTGTCCATTAATCCTTCGAGTTCACGCATAAGGTGGCGATCATATGCGGCTTCACTGTTGCGCGTAACTTTATCATTTCTTTTCTGGCGATTTGACGCTACACGTCCGGTGATAATATTTTTACCGAGCTCACCCATCTTCTGAAAAGCATCATCCCAAGCATCAGCTGCGGCATCATTCTGATCATCAACATTGTAGGCCGAACCTATGAGTACACGGTAGCCTTGGCTTTCCTTTTCTGCAATATCTACGAGAGCTGTCTCAATTCTCTTTCCATCTTCACAATACCATTTTTCTTTTTTCAGCTCTTTGGCACGCGCCTTAGCTTCCTTTACCATGTCTTTAGATGCCTGTGCACTTATTTCCACAGGATTTACAGCTGCCATCACAAGCAGCATCATAACGAAAGAAATTAACTTTTTCATAACTTATAGATTTTATGTGATTGATATTATTCGGATTATTTTTTGCTTAATGCAATATTGATTTCAGTCTTTTTCCCGGCCTGAACGGTAGCTCGGTGGCCGTTGTGACGGTAACCGGAGTGCTCGGCGCCTATGAAATAAGACTTGGAGGGATCGATATTCACAATCTGGTAAAAGCCGTCCGATCCGGTAAACACCGTGCCCACGCTCGCGCCAAGGCAGTCCCAGGCTAAGCCCTCATAAAGCGTCACCGATACATTCGCTATCGGCTCCCCGGTCTGAGCGTCGCTTACCACACCATATACCAGTCCCACGGTCTCCGTATCGTCCAAATCCTTTGAGCAACTTGTCAATAGGATGCCCAAAAGAAAAGCAAATATTAGTTTCTTCATTTCTCAATATAAATTTAAGGATATTCAGGAAATAGTAAACTCATTATTTTGAAAGGGTACGCACTGCCCGGACGTTAAAATTATAAACATTATGTTGCGCTGTAGAAAGATTTCCATTATAGAAATTAACATAATAATAATGGGAGCCACCATAGAAAGTGCTACTCCAATAACTAACCTCCGAAAGCGTATTACCATTAGTTTTAAATCCACCAATTTTTTCTCGATTGTTATACAATACCATCAACTCATCCTTGGTCGGTAATCGCCAGTCAGTATATCCTCCTAAGGTTGAATTTTCACACATTGCATCGGCTGTAGCCCATAATCCTGTGCCCAGATCCTGACGTTGCACTGCAATACCGGCCGAGGGGATTTCCATCCATTCTGATGATACCATTTTATCTTCGCCATATACGGTTACGGTTGTGGTCTTAGCGTAGGCGCGCACGTAGTAGGTGGTCTTAGGCAATCCGGTTACATACTTACTATATACGCCCTTTTCTCCTGAGCCGTTGGCTACAATCACGTTATCATTTACTGTAGGCTCGGGGAGTGTGCCGTAAACAAAGCCTCTCTCTATATAAGCAGGATCTCCCACAAATGTAACTTCACCCCTGAAAGTTGCCGTACCTCCTTCCAAGTCTGCATTTGACACATCCAGAGTGGTTACCTCGGGTACAGGCATATTTGTGGTGAATTTCACTTCATTTGTACTATAAGCTACTCCGGCGGCGTTGATGGCATAGGCGCGCACGTAGTAGGTGGTGCTATGCTTGAGCTCGGCTGCCTTGAAGGAGAATTGCTTATCGGAAGTGACGGTGCAGGTGAGTTTAGCGATGGTGTTGTCAATAGTGGGATTAGCTGTGAGCGAGTATACAAATCCGCGCTCGGTGTAGGCCGGAGTGCCGCCGTCGAGAATTTCTCCGTTAAACACCGCGGTCGACGAAGTCACGTCAGCCACCGGAAGCGTATTAAGCGTGGGGAGGCTGCGCTCGGCACCCACAGCCGTAACATTCATCTGCGAGGTGCCTTGCGATGAGCGGATTACGATAACAGATTTGTTCTCACCGGCATTGAGCTCGTCGCGGTCTATTACCACCATGATGCCCTGGGTCTTGCCGTAGGCGAGAGTGCCCTTGTCAGGCTTAATCTCCGTGATCCAGTCGCAGCGCTCCTCTATCTCCCATTCGAGGTTTTCGTAACTCGAATTTACGATGTTGAACGATAGAGTGTTGAGCGTCTGATTGTCGCCGAAATCGAGCGTCTCACGGTCAGCGGTGACTATTGCGGGAATACGTTCGATAAGAAGATGAGCCTTTGTGGGATCACCGTTTTTCACATATACCTTCGAGGAGCTCGACTTATAGCCCTCCTTATTGATTTCGATGGTATACGATCCCTCTTCAAGATACTCGAAGCGAAACGAGCCGTCGCTACCCGTCACCGTAGCGGCGCCGACGGGTTGGATGATGACGTTGACAGTGCCCACTGGTTCGCCCGTGGTGCGATCCGATACGCTGCCGTCGATGGAGCCGTGGTCAGGTGTATCATTAAGATCTGAGGCGCAGGAGGTCACTGCCACCATGCACGCAATGACACTCAGGAGATATAAAAATTTCTTCATAGTTATTTATGTTCGATTAGTTTTCAGGTATAGGGATGAGATGGATGTCGACCTCAAAGTTTTCGCCTGACACGGTGGTCACTTGCTTGCGGTTGGGCATATAACCGCGACACTGCACCGTAAGGGTATAGAGCGTTGCATCAAGGTTTTTAAACTCGTAGTAACCAAATACGTCGGTAGTCTTCGACAGCCCCGAGGGAGAAAGCGTAATCGTGGCGTTTTCGAGAGGTTGACCTGTAGTATCGTCGACCACGCAGCCGTGGATAGCGGCAAAGATTTCGTAATCGTTGGAATTAGAGCATCCTGAGGTGATGAACATAAACAAGGATGCGACAATCGTGATAAAGGAAAGATTGCGGAATAAACGTTTCATTGCAGGATTGCGGGTAGGTTTAGCCGTTGGAAGACTCACAATCCAACCATATTAAACGAAAAAAGCTCTAAGTTTGCAGTGGCATAATAAGAGAGTGGAAAATTTATCTTAAAA
>CAYZFG010000084.1:0-10110 GCA_964477665.1 uncultured Staphylococcus sp. | reverse complement strand
CATCGGGTGCCGAGGCCGCCATCATCCCTGAAATCTCCACCGAGGTCGACCAGCTCGCCCAGCTTATCGAAAACGGCTTCCGCAAGAGCAAAAACTCCTCGATAGTGCTCGTGGCTGAAAGCCCCGTCACCGGCGGCGCCATGGGTATGGCCGAGCGTGTGAAAAATGAATATCCCGGCTACGACGTGCGCGTGTCAATCCTCGGCCACCTCCAGCGAGGCGGCTCCCCCACTGCCCACGACCGTATCCTTGCCTCGCGCATGGGTGCCGCTGCTATCGATGCCCTCATCGAAGACCAGCGCAACGTGATGATAGGTGTGCGCAACGACGAGATCACCTACGTGCCCTTCTCCAAGGCTATCAAAAACGATAAGCCCATCAACCGCGAGCTCCTTGAGACCCTCCGCCGTCTCTCTATATGATCGAGCTTGAGGGAATATCGAAGACCTACGGCACACTGCGTGTGCTCGACGATGTCAACCTCGCCATCGACGGTGGCGAGGTTGTCACCATCGTGGGTCCCAGCGGCGCGGGTAAGACCACACTGCTCCAGATTATAGGCACTATTCTCGCCCCCACGTCAGGCAAGATACTGTTTGACGGCGCTGACCTTACACGCCTGTCGGAGCGGCGGCTTGCTGCGTTCCGCAATCTCAATATAGGCTTCGTGTTTCAGTTTCACCAGCTTCTGCCTGAGTTTACCATTCAGGAAAATGTAGCTCTGCCGGCCATGATAGCAGGCAAGAGCCACGGCAAGGCTATGGAAAGCGCTGCTGAAATTCTCTCCGGGCTGGGACTGAGCGACCGCCTCACTCACAGGCCAAATGCTCTTTCAGGCGGCGAATGTCAACGTGCGGCCGTAGCACGCGCGCTCATCAACCGCCCCCGCGTGATTCTCGCCGACGAGCCCTCGGGAAGCCTCGACTCCCGCAACCGCCGCGAGCTTTATGACCTCTTCTTCAATCTGCGCGACACCACCGGCACTACTTTTATCATCGTGACCCACGACGAAGGGCTGGCCCACGAGTCGCAGCGCGTAATCCGCATGGCCGACGGCCGCATAGTATCATGAGACACACCATCTTACTACTGCTTACGCTTCTCATGCTCGTCGCCACATCGTGTCGCGACAACGAGCCCGGCGACCCCAACCGCCTCGACGCGGCATGGACACTGGCCACATTCACAGGCAACCTCGACGGCCACGCCACATTTGAGTTCCGCAAAGACGGTGACTCACCCCTCATCACCCTCACCGCCCAAGGTGAGGTAACGCTTACCGACGACCTTAAGCCCGGGGCCCGCGTCTATATCGCCTACGTGCCTCAGAGCGGCGATCCGTTTGCCACCGGCACCATCCGCCTCCTCACCCTCAGCACCATCACATCATCGGCGGCCGCCGTAGCCGATGCCGCCACGCTATCAGGCTGGGACGCCACTCCGGTATATCTGCTCACCGCCTGGCGCTCAGGCGAGTATCTCAACATATACTGCCGCCTGCCCTACGACAAGACCCCGCGCCGCTTCGGTATCCTCATCGACGAGACAACCCTCTCTTCACCTCGCCCGCAGCTCTACCTCTGCCACGAAATGCCCGCTGAAGTCAACACCTTCATGCGCTCCTACTACGCATCATTTGACATCTCATCACTCCTCACCACCCCCGGCATCCAAGCCCTCGACCTTCACATCAACAACTCCAACCTCCCCACCACCCTCTACACCTTCCCCCTTCAACAAGCTACAGAATAGAAAAGATAAAAAAATTGAAGTGGTCTGTCTCCGGGTGTGAGTGGTCTTTATACCTCCTCACCCGGAGACAGACGGTTGTCGGCGGGGTATGTGAGGGGATTTTTCATAAAAAATCAGAAAAATAGTGGAGATTAGCGATTTTTTTGCTATTTTTGAGAAAAATCTATCATTCATAAACTTTCTTATTATGGCAAAAGTTTTAGGAGCTGTCGATATTGACCGCGAGCGCTGCAAGGGTTGCGACCTGTGTGTGGTGGCGTGCCCCTGTGGTGTGCTGGCTCTCCAGACCCGCGAGGTCAACAACCGCGGCTATAATTTCGCTTACGACAATGACCCCGAGAAGTGTATAGGCTGTGCGGCATGCGCTGAAGTGTGCCCCGACGGCTGCATCACCGTATATCGCGTGGTAGAGCGCTGAGCGACAAATCTTTACCGAGTATTAACGCATTAAAATATAAGTCAATGGAAGAAGAAATCCGATTGATGAAAGGCAATGAAGCAGTTGCCCACGCCGCTATACGCTACGGCGTCGACGGCTACTTCGGCTACCCCATCACGCCTCAGAGTGAAATCCTTGAGACGCTCGAAGAGCTCATGCCGTGGGACACCACCGGTATGGTTGTGCTTCAGGCCGAGAGCGAGGTGGCGGCTATCAACATGGTCTACGGCGGCGCCTCGACGGGCAAGGCCGTGATGACCTCATCGTCATCGCCCGGCATAAGCCTCAAGATGGAAGGTATATCTTACGTGGCCGCAGGCGAGCTGCCCGCGCTCATCATCAACTGTATGCGCGGAGGTCCCGGTCTGGGCACCATCCAGCCCTCGCAGGCCGATTATTTCCAGGCCACCAAGGGTGGCGGTCACGGCGACTATCGCCTGATAGTGCTCGCCCCCGCCACGGTGCAGGAGATGGCTGACTTTGTGGGCCTGGGCTTTGACCTTGCCTTCAAGTACCGCAACCCCGTGATGATGCTGGCCGACGGCGTAGTGGGTCAGATGATGGAAAAGGTGGTGCTTCCCCCCTACCGTCCCCGCCGCACCGCCGAGCAGATCGCCGAGCAGTGCCCATGGGCCGTCACCGGCAAGCCGGCATCGCGCAAGCCCAACGTGCTCACCACTCTTGAGCTCGACCCCGTGCTCATGGAGAAGCACAATGATGACCTGCAGGAAAAATACCGCATTATCTCTGACAACGAAGTGCGCTATCAGGAATATTATACTGACGATTGCGAGTATCTCATCATGGCCTTCGGCTCGGTAGCCCGCATCTGCCTCAAGGCTATCGAAGAGCTCCGCAAGGAGGGCGTGAAAGTGGGTCTGCTCCGTCCCATCACCCTCTGGCCCTTCCCCACCGACGCCGTGGAGCGTCTCGCCGCAAAAGTCAAGGGCATCATAGTGGCCGAGCTCAACGCCGGTCAGATGATCGAAGACGTGACGCTCGCGGCTAAAAATGTAACTCCCGTCTACCACTTCGGACGCACCGGCGGTATCGTACCCGACCCGCAGGAAGTGATCGACTCATTCTACAACTATTTCACTCCCGAGCCATGACACGCGATTACATAAAGAAACCCGAAAATATCGTTGCCGCCAAGCCCCGCCTGCTCAACGACAACACCATGCACTACTGCCCCGGCTGCTCCCACGGCGTGGTCCACAAGATCATCGCACAGGTTATCGAGGAGATGGGCGTAGAGGATAAGACCATAGGCATCGCCCCGGTGGGCTGCGCCGTGATGGCCTATAATTATATAGATGTGGACTGGATCGAGGCCGCCCACGGTCGCGCTCCCGCCATAGCCACGGCTGTCAACCGACTCAACCCTGACCGCCTCGTGTTCACCTATCAGGGCGACGGTGACTTCGCCGCCATAGGCACGGCCGAGTCAATCCACGCCGCCAACCGCGGCGAGAATATCGCCATCATCTTCATCAACAATGCTATCTACGGCATGACCGGCGGCCAGATGGCACCCACTACCCTTGAGGGCATGAAGACCGCCACCACACCTTACGGTCGCCGCGTGGATCTCAACGGCTATCCCATCAAGATTTCCGACATTCTCGCGATGCTCGACGGCACTTGCTACGTGACCCGTCAGGCCGTCCACACTCCCGCCGCCGTCAAGAAAGCCAAGAAGGCTATACGCCAGGCTTTTGAAAACGCGCTTGCCCACCGCGGCACCTCGGTAGTGGAGATCGTGGCCACCTGCTCGTCGGGCTGGAAGATGACTCCCGCTAAGGCCAACGAATGGATGGTGGAGCACATGACCGAAAAATATCCTCTTGGAGACCTTAAAAACACAGTGAAGGAATGAAAGAAGAAATCATCATAGCAGGTTTCGGAGGACAGGGTGTCCTCTCGATGGGCAAGATACTGGCCTACGCCGGTCTGATGCAGGACCTCGAAGTCACTTGGATGCCTTCCTACGGCCCCGAGCAGCGAGGCGGCACGGCCAATGTAACCGTGATCCTCAGCGACGAGGCTATCAGTTCGCCCGTGCTCAACAAGTATGATACCGCCGTGATTCTCAATCAGCAGAGCCTCGACAAATTTGAGTCAAAGGTAAAGCCCGGCGGAACCCTCATCTACGACCCCTACAGCATCCACCATGCCCCCACGCGCACCGATATCAACGTCGTGGCCGTGCCCGCCATGGAAGCCACTCTTGAGATGGAAAGCTCCAAGGCCTACAACATGGTGCTCCTCGGCGCCCTGCTCAAGACCCGCGGGCTCGTGGAGGTGGAGGCCGTGATGAAAGGTCTGAAAAAGACTCTCCCCGAGCGTCACCACCATCTGCTCCCCATGAACCGCAACGCCATCCTTAAAGGAATGGAACTTGTATAATCAACGATTATAACGCTTTATGGCTAATCATACTGATCCCGCGGCCATCAGGTCGCGTATCGACTCGCTCCGCGCCATCATGAAAGAGGCCGGAGTCGATGCCGTAATCATCCCCCGCACTGACCCTCACCTGAGCGAATATATCTCGGCCCACTGGCATGTGGTGCGCTACTTCAGCGGCTTCACCGGTTCGGCAGCCACTATGGTGGTGACTCTCGACAAGGCACTGCTGTGGACTGACTCGCGCTACTTCCTCCAGGCCGCCGAGCAGCTTGAAGGCACAGGAATCGAGCTTATGAAAGAGGGACTTCCCTCCACTCCGAGTGTCAACGGCTACCTTACCGCCACGCTCCCCGCCGGCGACACCGTGGCTATCGACGGCAACCTAATCTCCATCGAGGGCGAGGCTGCTCTGCGCGCCGAACTTTCGCGCGCCGGGCTGAAACTCGACACCTCGTTTGCCCCCGTCGACCGCGTGTGGACTGACCGTCCCGCTCTGCCCGCCGACGAAGTATTCATCCATCCCGTGACCCTCGCCGGAGAGGAAGCATCGTCAAAGATGGCCAAGGTGTTGGCCGAAGCCGCCGCTCAGGGCGCCACAAGCGCATTCATCTCGGCACTCGACGAGATAGCATGGATACTCAACCTCCGCTCAAGCGACGTGCCGTGCAACCCCGTGGCCACTTCATTCCTCTACCTCGCCCCCGAAGGCTCCACCCTCTTCATTGACTCCTGCAAGGTCACTCCCGCCGTGGCTGAAGTGCTTGCCGATTGCGGCGTGGAGGTGAAACCTTACACCGCTGTGACCGAAACTCTCGCCGCTCTGCCCGCTGATGCTCGCGTATTGCTCTCGGCTACCCAGTCGGCCGCCACGCTCGCTACCGTCCTTGGCGACCGCGCCGTAGCAGGGAAATCGCCCGTGGCTATGCTCAAAGCCGTCAAAAATCCCGTGCAGATCGCCGGAATCCATAATGCGATGGTGCGCGACGGCGTGGCAATGGTGCGCTCGCTCATGCGCATCGAAAAGCTCGTGGCCGACGGCAAGGAATTTTCCGAGACCGACGTGGCCGATATACTACTTGAGGAGCGCAGCAAGGGCGATATGTTCTTTGACCTGAGCTTCGGCACCATCGCCGGCTACGGTCCCAACGGCGCTATAGTCCATTACGAGCCCACGAAGGAAAGCGCCGCCACCGTGCGCCCCGGCTCGCTGCTGCTCATCGACTCGGGCGCCAACTATCTCGACGGCACCACTGACCTCACCCGCACAATAGCCATAGGCGAACCCACCGACGATATGCGCCACGACTTCACCCTCGTGATGAAAGGCCACATCGCCATCGCCACATCAATCTTCCCTGAAGGCACCCGCGGCGCTCAGCTCGACGCTCTGGCCCGTATGCCGCTCTGGAAGGAGGGCAAGAGCTATCTCCACGGTACCGGCCACGGCGTGGGCTTCTTCCTCAACGTGCATGAAGGTCCGCAGAGCATACGCCTCAACGATACCCACGCGCCCCTCACCCCCGGCATGCTCACCTCCAACGAGCCCGGTCTCTATCTGGCCGGACGCTACGGAATCCGCTGCGAAAACCTCGTGCTCACCGTCGAGGATATGACCACCGAGCATGGCCGATTCTACGCATTTGAGACCGTAACGCTCTGCCCCTTTGACCGCTCGCTCTTTGAGCTCGAAAGCATGACCGACGACGAAATACAGTGGGTGGACAATTACCACACAATGGTCTATGACCGCCTCAGCCCCATGCTCACAGATGACGAGCGCGCATGGCTCCGCGAGGCTACCAAGTCACTCTTAATCCTTGAATAAATGGCTCTTATAATTCCCGTAAGAGGCTTTACGCCCGTGATAGGCGAGGACACGTTCCTTGCCCCCAATGCCACCGTGATAGGCGATACCGTGATAGGTAAAGGCTGCTCGGTGTGGTTCAACGCCGTGCTGCGCGGCGACGTCAACTCAATACGCATCGGCGACCGCGTCAACATCCAGGACGGCTCGGTGCTCCACACTCTTTATCAGAAATCCACCATCGAGATAGGCAACGACGTGTCGATAGGCCACAACGTCACCATCCACGGTGCCAAGATCCACGACTTTGCACTCATAGGCATGGGTGCCGTGGTGATGGACGATGCCGAGGTGGGCGAAGGTGCCCTCGTGGCTGCCGGAGCCGTGGTGCTCTCGCGCACCAAGATCGGCCCCAACGAACTGTGGGGCGGCGCGCCGGCCAAGTTTATCAAGATGGTCGACCCCGAGACATCCCGCGAGCTCAATACCAAGATAGCCCGCAACTATCTCATGTATTCCCGCTGGTACACCCACCCCGAGGAGGAGAATCAATAGACTTCTCCTTAGGACAATTAGGACTTTTGGGACGATTAGGACTCTTGGGACAGCACTGTCCTAAAGGTCCTAATCGTCTTAATCGTCCTAAAGGTCCTAATCGGGTAGTTAAATAAACTTTACGCTCTTGCAGGGGAGGTGGAGATTTTGTAATTTTGCGCTCAATTTCACAATTCTGATTACAATTTTCCAATAGTACCTGCATAAATTGAAAATTTTCACTCCCTACGCGCCGTGGAGGCGCCCCTCTCTCTTTCTTTCCATCATCCCCATAGCCTCATTGCTGGGCACATTGCTCCTGATACTGTGCCTTGCCGGAGCCGACGCAATCTCGGAGTACAGTACCGAGGCATTGCTCGGCAGCGCCATCCTGTCGATAGGGCTTGCAGCCATGACCGGCTGTCTGGGCAAGCGTGGCATGATGGTAGGCTTCCGCCGGAGCGCGCGCCAGATACTTCCTGCCGTGCCCATGCTCATCTTCATCGCCACGGTATCGACCACATGGATGCTCTCGGGCGTGGTGCCCACGCTCATCCACTACGGCATAAGCATCATCAATCCCACATTTTTCCTCATGATCACGTGCATAGTGTGCGCCGGAATCTCGGTGCTCACCGGCAGCTCGTGGAGCACCATCGCCACGATAGGCGTGGCGTTCATGGGCATAGGCACGGTGATGGGATTTCCGGCCGGATGGATAGCCGGAGCCATAATTTCGGGCGCATATTTCGGCGATAAAGTTTCGGCGCTGAGCGACACTACGGTCGTCGCGTCGAGCACCTGCGACGTAGACCTCTTTGACCACATCCGCTACCTCATGATCACGGCCATCCCCTCGATGGGCATAGCACTGCTGGTGTTTACGATAGTGGGTGTGCTCACTCCCGCGACCCCCGATGCCACGTCGGCCGACATACTCCACCACCTCGAAGCCACCTTCAACATATCGCCTAAAGTGCTGATTATCCCCATAGTGACAGCTGCGATGATCATGCTGCGCGTGCCCACGCTGCTTACGCTCGCCATCAGTTCGGCTATGGGACTCGGCGGAATATTCCTGTTCCAGCCCGCGCTCGTGAGCAATCTCACTGAAGCGCTCCACACCGAGGGCACCCTCGCCCTCATAGGCCACATACTCTGGAGCGAGACCTCGCTCACCACCGGCTATGACCTTCTCGACAATCTCTGCACCACCGGCGGCATCACCGGTATGCTCCCCACCGTGGCACTGGTGCTCTGCGCCATGACATTCGGCACGGCCATGATAGGCACCGGGATGCTTGAGCGCATCACCCGCGCCTTCACCGGACATCTGCGCCGCCGCGTGTCGATAGTGGGCGCCACCGTAGGCAGCGGACTGATACTCAACAGC
This sequence comes from uncultured Staphylococcus sp., assembly GCA_964477665.1. Lineage (GTDB taxonomy): Bacteria > Bacteroidota > Bacteroidia > Bacteroidales > Muribaculaceae > Duncaniella. Next base: position 1,776 of record CAYZFG010000084.1, on the reverse strand, counting down.
TGCACTGCTGACCAGTATCTGTCAATAATCATAGGCGGCAACATGTACCGCAACCTCTACCGCCGCCACGGCATGGAGCCACGCCTTCTGAGCCGCACGCTCGAAGACTCCATATCGGTCACCTCCGTGCTCATACCGTGGAACTCCTGCGGCGTGACGCAGTCGATGGTATTAGGCGTGCCCACACTCATGTATCTCCCCTACTGCGTGTTTAATTACCTCTCGCCGCTGATGTCGCTCGCCGTAGCTGTGACCGGCTTCAAGATACGTCGCGCCGTCAGCTCAGCCACCCACGCCCTTGCGCGTGCCTGAGCTGATTGCATAGCGACAAAAACCGGGCGGACTCTTTGCGGGTCCGCCCGGTTTTTATCGGGTTACATAAGGGTGATTAATCTGCGGTCATCTCACCTACCATAGGTATGGTAAGGTAATTCTTGATATCGGCTGCGGAGAGACCTGAGCCGAGGAGATACATCATCTTGGTGACGGCGGCCTCGATAGTAATATCGTAGCCTGAGATTACACCGGCCTTGGTGAGCATATCGCCTGTGTAATAGCGCTTTGACTCATCGCCACCGTTGAGGCACTGGGTGACATTGTAGAGTATCAGGCCACGGCTGGCAGCATCGGCCACAGCGTCGAGGAACCACTGCTCTGTGGGAGCGTTACCGGCACCGAACGTGCGGAGTATCACAGCCTTGATACCGGGAGTGGCGAGCTGAGCCTTCACTACATCCTCAGTGATACCTGGATAGAGCCAGAGCACGAGGATATTGGGATCCATCGAGTAGAAAGGCTCAAGAGGCAGAGCCGTCTCATGACGCATCAGGTAAGGCTTGGCGTAATTGATATGGAGGTCAATGGTACCGAGCACGGGATAATTGAAGCTCTTGAAGGCGTGGAAGCCGGTAGAAGTAAACTTCGTGGAGCGGCATCCGCGCACGATGTAATCCTGGAAAGCGATCACCACTTCCTGAATCATCGGGTCACCGTTCTCATCCTTGGCGGCAGCCACTTCGAGCGCCGAGATAAGGTTTTCAGTACCATCCTCGCGGGTATCGCCGATAGGGAGCTGCGAACCGGTGATCACCACAGGCTTGCGGAGGTTGCGGAGCATGAAGCTCAGGGCCGAGGCGGTGTAGGCCATCGTGTCGGTGCCGTGGAGCACCACAAATCCGTCAAACTCATCGTAGCGGTCAGCAATATCCTTTACAATCTGATTCCAGTAAGTAGGATTCATATTGGAAGAGTCGATAGGCTGCGGGAACTGCACGCTTTCGATATCGTAGCCAAGGTTACCTACCTTGGGCACATTGTCCATAAGATGTGAGAAGTCAAAGGGCTGGAGACCATCAGGGGTCTCGACCATACCGATTGTACCACCGGTATAGATTATAAGTATTTTAGGTTTTTGTGTAGTAGCCATAACTGGGGAAATTTAAAATTTAGAATTTAAAATTTAGAATTGTATCAATCATAAATCATGAATCATAAATCATGAATCATAAATCATGAATCATTCATAATAGTTCTTGCTCATACCGAATACGAAGTGACCGGCACGGAGAATTACGAATACAAGCACGATAGCCGTTGCGATTCCCACGAAGATGAAGGGGAACATAGGAGCGGTAGTGTGGAAGATCTTCTGGCCGAAGCTTACGATCACAGGCACAAGCGAGATAGCCACATAGTTGGCAACCTGGAGGTAAGCAAGCGAGAGGGTCGACTTGCTGTCGGAGGTCACTACCTCGGTAGCCTTGGTGTAGAAGATAG
>CAYZFG010000083.1:0-10543 GCA_964477665.1 uncultured Staphylococcus sp. | reverse complement strand
TTGCGACTAACCTTTGCGCACAAATGGGATGCCAAAAGGGCGCCCGTAGGTCGCCGATTTACTCGTAGCCGCGGCCACCGTAGCCTTGCGGAGGTGTCCGCGGTATAAATGCATATAGCTGAAGGCGCCCGCAAGGTCGCCGATTGTAGCTGCTCGGCACGGCTCTTTAATCGGCGGCCTTCGGACGCCATTGGTCGGATTATAAATACTTTCCCCGAACGCCTCCGCTGAGCTCCGGCGGTCGGGGCTACGGGTAATTCGGCGACCTACGGGCGCCCTTCAGATTTCGAAATGGAATGTGGCTTCTCCCATTTGTGGGTAAAGGTTAGTCGCTTTGCGAAGTGGCCGGGGCGACAATGGTCATATTTTATCGACTTTACATGCGATGGAGCTTTTTTACAGTGCGAATGGGCTTACAAAATTGCGGGATGAAAATTTTCAAAATTTTTTCATTTTCCATAGATAATTTTGGTATTTAGTGCGTGGGGTGATGGTATTTTTTTCGTAATTTTGCACTCTAATAATAAAACATCTAATCAATACACTCCGATGTCAGTAACAAGACCTATCAAGACAGCTCTTATCTCAGTATATCACAAGGACGGACTGGATGAAATCCTGAGCCTGCTCAATGCCGGCGGCGTGAAGTTTCTCTCTACCGGCGGTACCCGCTCGTTTATCGAGAGCCTCGGCTATGAGTGTGAGGCCGTGGAGGATCTCACCGGCTATCCTTCCATATTAGGCGGACGCGTTAAGACGCTCCACCCCAAGGTGTTTGGCGGTATTCTCAACCGTCGCGACAATGAGGGCGACCGCGCTCAGATCGCTCAATATGAGATTCCCGAAATTGACCTGGTGATCGTGGATCTTTATCCCTTTGAGGCTACCGTGGCTTCGGGTGCTTCGCAGGCCGACATTATCGAGAAGATCGACATAGGCGGTATCTCGCTCATCCGCGCCGCCGCCAAGAATTTTGCCGATGTCATTATCGTGCCCTCCAAGGGTGAATACGCTATGCTCCGCGACATGCTCAAGGCCAACGGTGCCGCATCGACTCTCGATGACCGCCGCCGCTTCGCCGCTCGCGCGTTTGCCGTATCGTCGGGCTACGACACGGCTATCTTCAATTACTTCGCTTCGCTCGACGAGGATCCCACTCCGGCCGACCTCCGCATCGCTGTAAATCACTCCAAGAAGATGCGCTACGGCGAGAATCCTCACCAGAAGGGTACGTTCTACGGCGATTTCGCCGGTCTCTTCGAGCAGATTCACGGCAAGGAGATTTCTTACAACAATCTTCTCGACATCGACGCTGCCGTGTCGCTGATCTCGGAGTTTGACACCACGACTTTTGCCATCCTCAAGCATAACAATGCATGCGGACTGGCCAGCCGCGAGACTGTGGCTCAGGCTTGGGCCGACGCTCTTGCCGGCGACCCCGTCAGCGCATTTGGCGGCGTGCTCGTCACCAACCGCCTCGTGGATGCTGCCGCTGCCGAGGAAATCAACAAGATTTTCTTCGAGGTAATCATCGCCCCTGACTACAGCCACGATGCCCTCGAAATCCTCAAGTCAAAGAAAAACCGCATCATCCTTCTCCAGAAGGCTCCGCTCGATACCAAGCGCCAGTTCCGCTCGATACTCAACGGCGCTCTCGTGCAGGATCGCGACCTCAAGATAGAGACTCCCGCCGAGCTCACTACCGTGACCACCCTTGCTCCCACCGAGGCTCAGGTGGCCGACCTGCTCTTTGCCAACCGCATCGTGAAAAATTCCAAGAGCAACGCTATCGTGCTTGCCCGCGGCGGCCAGCTTATAGCAAGCGGCGTGGGTCAGACTTCGCGCGTCGACGCTCTTAAGCAAGCTATCGAGAAGGCTCGCTCATTCGGCTTCGACCTCAACGGCGCCGTGATGGCTTCCGACGCTTTCTTCCCCTTCCCTGACTGCGTGGAGATCGCTGCCGAGGCCGGCATCAAGGCTGTGATTCACCCCGGAGGCTCGATACGTGACAACGAGAGCATCGACGCCGCCAACCGTCTCGGACTGGCCATGGTCACCACCGGATTCCGCCACTTCAAGCATTAATTTCACTCCTCAATACTTATCTTAATGGGATTTTTTTCATTTACCAAAGAGATCGCTATTGACCTCGGTACGGCCAATACGATCATCATTCACAACGACAAAATCGTAATCGACGAGCCCTCCATCGTGGCTATCGACAAGCGCGACCCCAAGAAGCTCATCGCCGTGGGTCGCGAGGCCAAGCTCATGCAGGGTAAGGAAAACCCTAATATCGAGACCGTGCGTCCGCTGCGCAAGGGTGTCATCGCTGACTTCCACGCAGCCGAGATGATGATACGCGGTCTGATCAAGAAGGCCAGCACCAAGAGCAACTGGTTTCAGACCTCGCTCAAGATGGTGGTGGGCATCCCCTCGGGCTCTACCGAAGTGGAGATCCGCGCCGTGCGCGACTCTACCGAGGTGGCCGGCGGTCGCGACGTATATATGATCTATGAGCCTATGGCTGCCGCCTTAGGTATAGGTATCGACGTGCTCGCGCCTCAGGGTAACATGATCGTAGATATAGGTGGCGGTACTACCGAAATCGCCGTCATCTCACTGGGTGGTATCGTGTCTAACAAGAGTATCCAGGTGGCCGGCGACGACCTTACCGAGGACATCATGGAGCACATGAGCCGCGTCCACAATGTGAAGGTGGCCGAGCGTACCGCCGAGCAGATCAAGATCAACGTGGGCTCAGCCCTCACCGAGCTTGAGAATCCGCCGGAAGACTTCATCGTGCGCGGTCCCAACAAGATGACCGCTCTCCCCATGGAGGTGCCCGTAAGCTATCAGGAAATCTCTCACTGCATCGAGAAATCAATCTCGCGCATCGAGGCTGCCGTGCTTCAGGCTCTCGACGAGACTCCCCCCGAGCTCTACTCCGATATCGTGATGAACGGTATATACCTTGCCGGCGGCGGCGCGCTCCTGCGCGGTCTTGACAAGCGTCTTACCGATAAGATCGGTATCAAGTTCCATGTGGCCGAGGATCCCCTGCTGGCTGTGGCCAAGGGTACGGGCGTGGCTCTCAAGAATATCGAGCATTTCTCGTTCCTGATCCGCTGATAGCAGGTTACAGTTTACATGACCATAACAGGCAGAGACCGTCGCTGACGGGTCTCTGCCGTCATTGTTAAGATTTACAAGTGAGCGAACTCCTAAAATTTCTCCAGAAATATAGCTCGTGGCTGCTCTTCGCTGTGTATGTGGCGGCCTCGTGTGTGCTGCTGTTTTCCACTAATCCTTATCAGCATCACGTCTATCTTTCGTCGGCATCGGCCGTCAGTTCGGCCGTGTATGAGACGGGTCGCGACGTCACCGGATACTTCGCCCTGCGCGAAATCAACGATGACCTTCAGCGCCGTAATTCTGACCTCGAACTGGAGATATACCGCCTCAAGGAGGAGCTGCGCCGCCGCGACGAGCGCGCGCTGCTCGACACCATGACCGTCGACCCCTCGCTCTCGCGCTACAGCTTCATCATCGCCCATGTGATCAACAATTCCACCACGCATCCCCACAACTACATCACCATCAACAAGGGTGCGCTCGACGGCATCCGCCCCGAGATGGGTGTGATGGACCAGAACGGTATAGTGGGCGTGGTCAACATAGTGGGCGATCACTCGGCGCGACTCATTTCACTTCTCAATCCCTACCTGCGCATCTCGTGTAAGGTCAAGGGGCAGGAGCATGTGGGCTCGCTGACGTGGGACGGGCGCAACCCCGGCGAGGCTGTGCTGGAGGAGCTACCGTCGCACGCCGTGTTTAGTCCCGGCGACACGATAGTCACCAGCGGCTACTCGTCAATGTTTCCCGAGGGCGTGCCCGTGGGCACCGTCATCGAGGGACGCCGTGACCGCGACGACAATAATTTCTTCGCCTTGCGCGTGAATCTTTTCACTGACTTCACCACCCTCTCCACAGTGCGCGTAATCGTCGACTCGCTCAGCAATGAGCTCCGCATCGTGGAAAAGGATATAGACCCCATACCGACAAGATAACCCGCCCGAAATGACCAAGACCGCTCTACGCTTCATCATTCTCGCCATCGTGCTGGTGCTTGCCCAGGTGATGGTGTTCAACCACATCTGCCTCTTCAATGTGGCCGTGCCCATGGTATTTATCTACCTGATATGCCGCCTGCCGGTGACCATGAAGATAAATGCCGTGATGACGGTGGGCTTCTTCCTGGGACTGACGGTGGACGTGTTCTCTGATACCTACGGCATGAATGCCCTTGCCTGCACTATCCTTGCAGCCCTGCGCCGGCCGGTGCTCCGCCTTTACGTCAACCGTGAGGAGGAACTGCCTGACCCCGTGCCCTCGATGCACTCGCTCGGCACCGGTACCTATCTGAAATACTTGCTGACGCTTACGCTGCTCTACTGCATAATGATCTTCACTATCGAAGCATTTACTTTCTTCAATCCTCTCCGTCTCATCCTGCGCATCATCTGCAGCACGGCGCTCTCCATGCTCGTGATGGTGGGCATTGACAGCCTCCTTACACCCCGAAGTGAGAAAAGACTATAACCTTGAGCCGCGCCGATACATCATAGGCGGTATCGTGGTGGCTATCGTGATAATATATGTAATACGCCTGTTCAGCCTTCAGGTCACTGACTCCCGCTATAAGGAGTATGCTGATTCCAATGCATTCCTGCGCAAGGCTGTGTACCCCTCCCGAGGTATCATCTATGACCGCGAGGGCCGACTGGTGGTGTATAACCAGCCGGCCTACGACGTGATGCTCATACCGCGCGACGTCAAGACTTTCGATACCATCGACTTCTGCAATACCATCAATATCACTCCCGAGCAGTTGCGCAAGCGCTTCACTGATATGAAGGACAAGCGCCTCAATCCGGGCTACTCGTCTTATTCACCCCAGACTCTTATCACCCATCTCTCGGCTGAGGAATATGGTCGCCTGCAGGAGAAGCTTTACCGCTTCCCCGGATTTTATATCCAGAAGCGCATCCTCCGCGAGTATAACTATGACTGCGCGGCCAATGTATTGGGCAACATCCGCGAGGTGTCGCCTAAGGATATAGAGCGCGACGATTACTACTCGCGCGGCGACTATACCGGCGACATGGGTGTGGAGCGAAGCTATGAGGAGTATCTCCGTGGCGTAAAGGGCGCCGAGGTGCTCATACGCGATGCCTACGGCAAGATTCAGGGCCGGTACGACGACGGCGCTCATGACCGCCCCGCCATCTCGGGAAAGAATCTGAAGCTCAGTATCGACATAGAGCTGCAGCAGTATGCCGAGTCGCTTATGGTCAACAAGAAAGGTGCCGTGGTGGCTATCGAGCCCAAGACGGGTGAGATACTTTGCCTCGTCTCGGCTCCGTCGTTCAAGCCCTCGCTCCTGGTGGGTCGCCAGCGCGGCGCCAATTACCTCGCGCTCACCAAGGACCTTGACCGACCGCTCTTTGACCGCTCCATTCAGGCTGCCTATCCTCCCGGCTCAACTTTCAAGCCCGCCAACGGTCTTATCCTCCTGCAGGAGGGTATCATCAGCCCCTCGACCGCCTACCCGTGCAGCCGCGGATTTATCTCGGGCCGCCTCAGGCTCGGATGTCATGCCCACGGCTCGCCACTTGCGCTCAAGCCCGCGCTACAGACGTCGTGCAACGCTTATTTCTGCTGGGGATTCAAGGCGATGATTGACCGCAAGAGTCGCTATGGCTCTCATGCCGAGGCTTTTGAGGTGTGGAAAAATCATCTTGTGTCGATGGGCTACGGTTATCGGCTCGGTGTGGACCTCCCCGGCGAGAGCCGCGCCTATATTCCCAACTCCAAGGTATATGACAAGGTATATGGCGAGGGTCACTGGAGCGCCAATACGATTATATCCGTGTCGATAGGGCAGGGTGAGATTCTTGCCACGCCGCTCCAGATTGCCAACCTCTCGGCCACGATAGCCAACCGCGGCTGGTTTATCACCCCCCACGTAGTAAAGGAGATACAGGACACTGTACTTGACCCCAAGTACACCGAGCGTCATTACCCCACCGTCGACGCGCGCTTTTACCCCGACATTGCCGAGGGTATGCGCATGGCAGTCACCGGCGGTACTTGCCGCCTGGCCAATCTCGCAGGTATCGAGGTGGCCGGCAAGACCGGTACGGCTCAGAATCCTCATGGTCGCGACCACTCGGCATTCATGGGCTTCGCTCCTTACGATGACCCGAAAATCGCCGTGGCCGTGTATGTGGAAAATGCCGGTTTCGGTGCCGCGTTCGGCGTGCCTATCGGTTCGCTCGTGATAGAGAAGTATCTCAACGGACACATCGCTGACGATCGCAAGTATCTCGAAGAGCGCATGCTCCAGTCCAATACTATTCAATTCTCAGGTACTAAAAAACACTGATCACGCTTTATGTTCAACTCCCCACTCGGCAATACGGCTCCCGGCGAATCGCGCTCGGTGTTCAGGGATATCGACTGGTTTACGGTCATATTGTATCTCGTGCTCGTGATAGCCGGCGCGTTCAGCATCTACGCGGCCAGCTATAAGTTTGACGATGCTTCCATCTGGGATTTCTCTCAATTCTCGGGCAAGCAGCTGCGATGGATAGGCCTGTCGCTCGTGCTCGGATTGTTTCTGATACTCATCGACGTGAGGTTTTACGAGAATTATGCCTACGTGATATACGGCGCTGTAATCCTGTTACTTATCGTCACGATAGCCATTGCGCCCGACATCAAGGGCTCCCGCTCGTGGCTCGTGCTCGGGCCTATGAGCCTTCAGCCGGCGGAGTTCGGAAAATTTGCCACGGCGCTGGCGCTGGCCAAGCTTTTCAGTAGCTACAATTTCAATCTCAACGCATCGCGCAACAATTATTTCAAGGCTCTCACTATTATCCTCCTGCCCTTTGTGCTCATTATTCTCCAGAAAGAGACAGGGTCGGCGCTGGTGTATCTGTCGCTCTTCTTCGTGCTCTACCGCGAGGGCATGAGCGGACTGGTGCTTCTTGCCGGAGCTTGCGCGGTGACATTCTTTGTGGTAGCGCTTAAGTATTCAGGCACCGAGACGCTCGGCATTACTACCGGCCGCGTGGTGGTCTACTCGATGATCATGATTATTATGGTGCTGATGCTGGCGCTCTATGCCCGCTGCCCCCGCGAGGCACGCAATCTTTTCCTTGCCTATGCCGGGACGGGCGTCATAGTGATGGTGCTTGCGCTGTGTGGCGTGACGGTGCCGGGAAATGTATATTTCCTCTGTGCGATAGGTGGCGGAGTGCTCTATTGCGTATTCATCATGCTTCACGGCTACACCACGCGAGTACTCGTGACGGGTCTTGCCGCCGTGCTCAGCTTGGGCTTCCTGCTCTCGATTGACTACGCTTTCAATAAGTCACTGAAGTCGTATCAGAAGGAGCGTATCATGGTGGCGCTCGGCATCATGGACGACCCCAAGGGTGTGGGCTACAACGTGAATCAATCCAAGATTGCCATAGGTTCGGGTGGCCTGCTCGGAAAGGGATTCCTTAACGGCACGCAGACCAAGCTCAAGTATGTGCCCGAGCAGCATACCGACTTCATCTTCTGCACGATAGGCGAGGAAGAGGGCTTCGTGGGCTCCACGGCGGTGCTGGCGCTGTTCCTCATATTGATACTCCGCATTATCTCCATAGCCGAGCGTCAGCCGGGAATATTCGGGCGAGTCTACGCTTATTGCGTCGCGTCTTATTTTATAATGCACCTTGCCATCAACATAGGCATGGTGATAGGATTGTGTCCTGTAATCGGTATTCCGTTGCCGTTTTTCAGCTACGGAGGGTCGTCGCTATGGGGCTTCACATTCCTGCTATTCATCCTTCTGCGCATCGACGCCGCCCGCCGCGAGCGTCCGAGCTATTGATTCACTGAACTATGGCTGATAATTACCTTGAAAAGAAGATGGAGGAGCACCGCAGCCGCATGGCTGCCGGTGCGGTGACGCGTCCTCGCCGCTCCGCCGCGGCTACGCAAGCTCTCGTGTTTCCCGAGCGGCGCGTACTCGTCATTGCCGAAGGTCGCGACTGGCAGCGTGATGTAGTTACTGCCCTGCGCGCTGCCGGTCATAAGGTGGCGATTATTGACCCTCACGGCGCGGCGCTTGCTCAGGCCACCGGGGCGAGATGCTATCCTTTTACTACCGACCGCGTAAATGATGTAGTCGAAGATATAATAAAGCGTTGGGGCGGCCTCGACATTACTGTCAAGGCCACCCGCGACGATGAAATATCAGTTGAAAATTCTGCTGACGGATTTTCTGCTGCTGTCACTGCTGCCGATGATTCGGAAGCGGCGGCTGCCGTGGTGATGCTCACCCACCCGTCGGCTCGATTAATACATGGGAGTGAATCCCTGCACGGGGAATAACTTGCCTGTGCAGTTGCCCACGTAGTCACTTGACTTGGAGGTGTCAATCTTCAGGATAGGAGCACCGGGGGCAAGATTGATTTCGTTGAGGTCAACGTAGAAGATACCGGGGTTGGTCACTACGTCAAAGTAGTAACGGAGGTCGCGGAGGTTGGCAAACGAGCGCCACTGTGTCGACGATACATTAGCCTCACCGTCTACGGTATACTTGTAAGGCACCGATACGTTGAAGAGAATCGAGCGGATGATCGACAGTCCTAAGTCAGCGTCGCCCACCTTTTCTACATTGTTGTCAAAGAACACGCCGCGCACGAAGCGGTCAGGACTCGATACGGTGCCCGGCAGAGTGTGTGTGCCACCCTTCTTTTCCCAGTAATCGTTGATGGCGTTCATAGCGGGGAATGTGGGGTCATTGGTCATCGCGATAATATCGACACCCTCGTAGATATTGAGGTTACCGTCTACAAATTCCACTACGGCCGACTTGCCCGAGGCATCGGTGATACCGAAGTGGAGAGCCGAGACGGTACCGCCGTCAAATGTCGCACCCGAGATGGTGAAGTCATGCTTGCGAAGCACGGCCACAGCCTCGTCGGTGGTAGCGTTCATGTCGAGCAGCCATGCGGGGAACATCGCAAGCGACATGGGCGGGCGCTTATCGTTGGTATCATTAGAGTAAATCGAGCCCTTGCAGAAAAGGCCGTTGACCACGAGACCCTTCTCGTTCATGCCCTCGGTCACACCGCCGTCATAACCCACGGCATACACGGCGCCGTATTTCGACGTCCATGTCACTGCGCCCGGCAGATCATGGCCTTTCTTGGCGATACCGGCGGGGTATACGTAGATATTGGTGGGGATAGGCGTGCGCCAGTCGAGCGAACGGCCCACAATCATCAGGCTGTCGGTACCTTTATATAATATACGCGAGCAAGCATTGCTTTCGGGAGTGCCGGCTATAGCGGCCACGGCCATCAGGCCGGCGAGGAGTTTCAGTTTCATAATAATAAAAGTTGAGAATGTGAAATTTCAAGTATAACGCTTGCCGGCCGTGAAGTGTTCAAATGTGGTGTGAGGAAGGAAAAAAGATTTGCATGAGAAGAAAAAATGCACTACCTTTGCAGCGCATTCGGGGCGTAGCGCAGTCCGGTTAGCGCACCTGCTTTGGGAGCAGGGGGTCGCGAGTTCGAATCCCGCCACCCCGACCTTTTTATCACAATCGCCTGTAAATTAACAATTTGCAGGCGATTTCGCAATTTAACCGGGACGCAGTTGTAGGGACGTCGCTGTGCGACGAATTCCCGGGAGGAGGAAAAGCTATTATTCAGTCACGCAATAAGTTACCGTCGGACCCTGTTGGAAACGTCGCACAGCGACGTCCCTACAGGATAACGTTTTTTACAACCTTATTTTTACATTTCACTTATAAAAAATCACCCCTGCCGGTCAGGCAGGGGTGATGGGCCATGGTGATGGCCGGTGTTGATTAGATCTTTTAATTATGAAGTCGACGCATCACGCGCCGAGTATCTTAGAATGAAGCCGCAAGCATCTCGGTTGCAAGTGCCTGCACGGCTGCATGAAGTTTTTCGTATTGCTTCTTTCCTGCATTAGCCACGCCCGAAGTGTATTTGCGCATAAGCGACGGATTTATTCCGGCACGTTCGGCTATCTTGGATTGATTCAGAAAGTTGAATCGGCTGAAGAATGAAGGCATATCGTAATGCACCACAAATTCCAGCTCCGGAAGCATCTTGCCTTCCTTCGCAAGCTCGCTTTTTGACTCCTCGTAAAAAGTCTTCAGGTTATTGATTGCCTCTTCAGAAGTCTCTCCGTAGCCTAAAAGACCTACGTAAGGGATTTCCTCCTGCACGAAGCACGAGAAATATCCGTCATTTGTCTGCTCGACTATTATGTTTGCAATCATAAGGCTATGTAGTGGTTTTAAAGAATTTTCGGGTAAAAACGAGGTCAAGGGCGTAGTTGTAAAGTCCCCACCCGGAGACAGACTTTGGGGTGGGTCTGTCTTTGGGTCGTGGGTTAGCGGGTGATGACGAGGTATTCGGCGGCGCCGCCGTAGACTACGTGGTAGCGC
>CAYZFG010000082.1:0-10909 GCA_964477665.1 uncultured Staphylococcus sp. | reverse complement strand
CTGACCTCCAGTCAGTTATGCTCAAGGCTACCGAGCAGCCCGACGGCACCTGGCGTCTCAACGGTGTGAAGCGATTCATCACCAACGGCGACAGCGATATCCACCTCGTGCTCGCCCGCAGCGAGGACGGCACAAAGGATGGCCGCGGTCTGTCAATGTTCATCTATGACAAGAACGACGGTGGCGTGACCGTGCGCCGCATCGAGAATAAGATGGGTATCAAGGGTTCGCCCACTTGCGAGCTCGTGTTCAAGAACGCTAAGGCCGAACTCTGCGGCAGCCGTCGCCTCGGTCTTATCAAGTATGTGATGGCCCTTATGAACGGTGCCCGCCTCGGTATCGCCGCTCAGTCAGTAGGCGTCAGCGAACTCGCTTACCGCGAAGCCCTCGCTTATGCCCGTGACCGCAAGCAGTTTGGCAAGGCTATCATCGAGTTCCCCGCCGTATACGAGATGCTCGCCGTGATGAAGGCCAAGCTCGACGCTTCACGCGCCCTCCTCTACGAGACCTCACGCTACGTTGACCTCTACAAGATCTACGACGATATGGCCAAGGAAGCTCCCCTGTCGCCCGAACAGCGCAAGGAAGCCAAGGCCTACGCCAAGCTCGCCGACTCGCTCACTCCTCTTGCAAAGGGTATGGGCAGCGAATACTGCAACCAGAATGCTTATGACTGTATTCAGGTTCACGGTGGCTCGGGCTTCATGAAGGACTATGCTTGCGAACGCCTCTACCGCGACGCCCGCATCACTTCCATCTACGAAGGTACCACCCAGCTTCAGGTTGTTGCCGCTATCCGCTACGTGACCACCGGCGCTTACCTCAACCTCATCAATGACTACGCTTCGCGCGAAATCGCTCCCGCTCTCCAGCCCCTCAAGGACCGCCTGGTGAAGATGACCGAGCTTTACGCCGCTGCCGTTGAGAAGGTGACCGCTTCTGACGATAAGGACTACAACGACTTCATGGCCCGCCGCATGGTAGAGATGGCTGCTGACATCATCATGAGCTATCTGCTCCTCTTCGATGCTACTCGCAACGAGTCGTTCACCCGCTCGGCCAACGTTTACCTCAACCTCGCCGAGGCTGAAGTAGCTAAGCACAGCGAGTTTATCAACCGCTTCAACCCCGAGGAACTCGCCGCTTACAAGGCCGAATAATTCCACGGATAAATAACTCCCATTCAGGCCGACGGATTCCACGAAAGTTCCGTCGGCCTTTTTCTCGATATGGACTTCAACGCTCTAAGGCTGAAATATCACGGCGATCCGGTAAAGATGGAGGAAATACTCCAGGCCGAGTGCCGCCACAAGTGCGCCCGCAAGCTGCCGCGCACGCTTCTTCTCGACGGTTTCCGCTTCCCCTCGACGGCTCTGGCCGAGATGGCGACAGCCGAGCCGGTAGCCGACTTTCACGCCCGCCTCGCAGCCGGTGCTACGACCGTGCTCGACATGACGCTCGGCCTCGGCATCGACGCTTTCGCCATGGCCCGCGAGGGTGCGCAGGTGACAGGAGTGGAGCTTGACAGTCACGCTGCCGAGGTGGCGCAGGAGAATGCACGGGTGATGGGACTCGATAATGTGGAAGTGGTGAATGCCGACAGCGTGAAGTGGCTCGCAGAGAGTGACCGCCATTTTGATTTAATCTTCATCGACCCGGCCCGTCGCGACGGTGCGGGACGACATTTCGCATTTGCCGACTGTCTTCCCGACGTGACCAAAATCCTCCCGCTGATGCTCGACCATGCCTCACGGGTCATGATAAAGTGCTCCCCTATGCTCGATATCAGCCGCTTGCGCGCCGAGACTTCGGCCACGGCTGATGTAATAGTCGTAGGCACGCGCCGTGAATGTAAGGAGCTGCTTCTCATCCTCCCGGGCTCCGGCGCAACCTCGGCCGTGACCGTGAGCGACGAGGGAACAATCGACGGCACACCCGGAGACAGACCTCCCGTGCCGACCATCCCAGCCGCGGGAGCATATCTGCTCGAACCGTTTCCGGCCGTGATGAAAGCCGGCGCTTCGCTACTGCTTGACGGCCGCTTCGGCGACTGCCGCATTGCCCCGTCCACCCATCTCTACTGCTCGGCCACGGTACCGGGCGGATTCCCGGGAGAGGCATTTGAGATACTCGAAGTGCATGATTTCAACAAGCGCTCCGTCGCCGACATCGCCCGTCGCTACCCGATGCTCAACGTGGCCACGCGCAATTTTCCCCTCACAGCCCCGCAACTCGTCAAAAAGCTCGGCATCAAAGAAGGCGGCCCCCACCGCCTCTTCGGCCTCACCACTGCCGATAATCGTAAAATCCTTATAATCACTACCAATGAACCGATTGACACTTCTAATCACTGCGCTCCTGACCATAATCTCGGCTAATGCCTACACGCCGCTTGATGCGGCGAGTCCGGTCAAGGTTTCGCCCGAGGGGGTGGAATGGAATGGCTTGAGTTTCCGGCCTTCGCCCAAGGCTTTGCTCGTAGATATGAATCTCGACGATGCGTATATCGCCGAAAATCCTTATGCTTTCCGCTCGTTTAATGAGGCTATGGAACATCTCACTGACGGCACCGCCGAGGAGCCTACGACCGTGTATATCGCGCCGGGGGTATATTGGGTGGATGATCCTGACGAGGATGTGATGCGGTCGGGTAATGACGGGCGTGAGCCGTTTGGCTTAGTGATAAAGTGTAACGCGCTGCATCTCATCGGTTTGACCACTGACCCGCGTAATGTGGTAATATGCGCGGCGCGCGGCCACACTCAGGGCGCGTGGGGTAATTTCACCATGCTCGACATCACCGGCGACGATTTTCTCGCCGAGAATCTTACGCTCGGAAATTTCTGCAACGTCGACCTTGAGTTTCCCCTCGACCCGTCGCTCAACCGCCCTAAGCGTAACAAGGCTATCACGCAGGCCCACGTGGCTTATCTCCACGGCGACCGCGCCGTGGCCCGCAACGTGCGCTTCATCTCCCGCCTCAACATGAACCCGCTCAACGGTGCGCGGCGCATCCTCTTTGACCGCTGCCACCTTGAGTCGACCGACGATGCTCTGACCGGAACGGGCGTATATCTCGGTTGTACGCTCGACTTTTACGCCCCTCGTCCATTCTGGAACAGCCACGAAAACGGCGCCGTGTTTCTCGACTGCGACTTCACCGTGGCCCACGGCTCGGGTCGGCAATATTTCTGCAAATCCGTAGGCCCTCTCAGTATCATCGATTGCCGCTACCACGCCCCTGACTCCACTTACGTGGGTTGGACGCACTACCCCACCGCGTGGCTCCGCTGCTATCAGAGCAATGTGACGCTCAACGGTGAGCCGGTGACAATAGGCACGGAGCGAGCTGAAAACACCATCGATATCACTTCCCTGCCACAGCTCAACGCCTTCAAGGTGGATTTACCCGGAGGTGCGTCGGTCTACAACACCTACTCACTGCTGCGCGGCGACGATGACTGGGATCCCATGGGGGTTGCCAAGCTGATTGACAGCCTGTACTCAGCCATGCCCACCTATCTGGGCGTGACGCCCCGCGAGCCGCAACTCGTGACCGGAGATTCCACCGTGACCCTCACCGCACGTGCCCGCCGCCATGCCGGATTCGATGCTCCCGCACCTGACGTCACATGGCGCCTGAGCGAGGGCGCAGAGCAGTTTGTAAAGATTACCCCCGCGGGTGACAAATGCGTGATAGAGTCGATCAACGATACCGATTCAGCCGCAACAATCGAGGTCATTGCCACGACACCCGAGGGGCTTCAAGGCGTGGCCGTAGTCACCGCCTCACCGTCGCTCCTCCCTGCTCCCGCGGTTGTCGCGATACCTCGCATAGAGGTAAGCGACGGCAAGGCTCATTTTAATTACGAGCTCGACCTCGGCAGGAGAGATGACCGCTCGGAGATCACTTGGTATCGCGCCACGCAGCCCGATCTTTCCGACGCCCGCCCCGTTGCCGTGAGCCGCTACGGAGTGCCCGTAAAAGAAATTCCTCTCTCGGGCGACGATGCCGGGAGGTACATTTTCGCAACGCTCTCCCCGGCTCACATCCGCTCTGTTCCCGCTGAAAAAATCACAGCCGATGCCGTTCAAATTCAGCCTGAGCAAGTGACCGCAACTAATACACTCACCACTGATTTCTCCACCTTCCCTACCGCTGAGAGCGAGGCTATTACCCCGGGATTCTGGACTGTGGGAGGATTTAAGCCGGCCGACACCGCCCAATTTGACTGGGCCGAAGAGAAGGGGGAATACTGGTATTACGGCACGGGTATCAACGGCGCCACCGGGCGCGGACTTTCGCAGCGCCGCAAGGGTGCGCGGATCATGTATACCCCCATGCCGGGCGAGTATGGCGATATGGCAGTCACGTTGCTCGTCGACCCGGCCAAGACGGCAGGGCAAGGTTTCGGCAGCGCCACGGGACAATACATGGATGTATGCCTGAAGTTTGACCCGGCCACACTCTCGGGCTACGCACTGCGCATCATCCGCACCACCCGCCACAGTAATGCCGTGGATTTCCAACTCATCCACTATGACCACGGCGTGACCGCGCCCGTATCGGAAGCCATGACCGGCTCTTGTTACCGCACCGGTTGCACCATCGCCCTGGCCTGTCGCGGAGGAGTGCTGACAGCCGACGTCACAACTGCGACTCCGCTCAAGAAGCCCGATGATCCCGACGTCCACACTGAAATCCATCTCTCAGCCCCCGTCGAGCCCAATCCTTACGGTGGCATCGCCGTCCAGCACACCGGTTCTACCGGCGAAAGCGCCACCATGCTCCACCACCTCACCGCCACGTGGGAGTAAATCCCCCACCCATGTAATCGGCTTGCCGCTTCGATCTGCGATGAATGGTGCGTCGGGCGTAGGGACGTACTTACACCTGCTTCACTCCACTTGCCAGATGTGGTCGAGGATTTGGGTGTAGGGGGTGGTGAGGCGGCCTATGCGGAGGCCGTAGAAGCGTGTGTCGCGAGCCTGCTCGCGGCGGATGGCAGCGAGGGTTTCAGGTAGAGGAGGCGCGAAGGCAAAGTCAGAGATTATGAGCACGTCGGCCATACGGTAATCCTCAGCGTGGAGTTGGCGTATCGCGTCGCGGAGCATCTGCTCGCCATTCGTACCCCCCGTAAATGAATCTGCCAGAAATTCGTCGATATGCCGCCACTCCCCCGGCTTGCTGAGGTCGATGGAGCGGCTGCGCACTGAGAATGTAATGAGGAAACAATTACGCTTCTCGCGGCGGGCGATGTCGAGAAGCTGATAGAGCATGGAGGCGGCTATTTCTGAAGCGCGGCCATCCATGGAACTGCTGGTGTCGACACTCACTATTATCGGTCCGGCCGCGGGGCGGGGACGGCGCTCGGCACGCGGATCACTTACGGCATTATCGCGTCCGGGCGAGGTGAACTGCTGCAGCTCATGCTGAGCATATCGCATCATAAAGAGCATCTCGGTCTCGGGATGGCCGAGATATGAATACTCCGCCGGAATCACACACGAGAGGTCACTTCCCGTGGTGATACGATCAATCTCCTTGCCATTTACCGAGGCTGAAAGCGATGACGGCAGATAGCGCTGCGCCACGCCCGAAATCTCATTGCTGACCGAGTCACGCGCCCGGCCTATGATACGCGCTATCTCGGCAAGGATGGGAAATTGACCCGCCGACTTGGCGATATGGCGGCGCGTCTTATAGTCACGGCGGCACTTGCGGTCACAGGACTCCTCCCACTCGGCTGCAGCCGAGGCCAATCGATTAGTTTTCTCGGCATTGAGCCGCTGCTCAAGAGCGTCGCTCCACTCGCGGGCAAACATATCGAAGATTACTTCTTCATTCTCAGCAGTGAGTTGGGACGAATAGCCGTCGACATTCACCTCCGAATCCTGATACAGCTTTCCGGCCAACTCCTTCACCTGCGGCCACATAGCGCGGCGCTCGCCGGGCTTACCCTTGATGAAATTGTTGAGCATGAGGCGCTCACCCTCGACGCTGCGGTCGATATGGTCGAAGCGGTCACTCATCTCACTCATAAATGACTCAAACTGCTCCTTAAACGACGCGCGAAATTGCGGGTCAGCACCATCAAGATGCGGATTGCGGTCAAGGACGTCGCGCATATATTGGCCGAGAAGATTATCCCCCTCCACCTCCGGCGGCACACGGCCATCGGCAAGATAGGTATCAAATCCGTCGGCAATCAGGTCGAGCAAGCGCTGGCGTTCCACTCCCTTCATCGGGCTATCTTGGCTACGTTGTTAAGACGGATTCCGGTCTCGGTAAGGAGGCGGTCGACGTCGGTCATCGACTGAGCAAGCATCTCACTATCAATCTCGGAGACGAAGATATTGCTTGAAGCCTCTGTCGACAGCAATTTCTTAAGTTCGTGCCATGATTTCTCCACGGCTGTGAAGCGTCGCTTCAGCGCGGCACAATCCTTGCGGAGAGGCACGGATGCACCGGTAGAGTCAGCTGTCATACCTCCCTTTCTCACAAGCGAATAAGGGATGGAATTAACTATGAGGCCACCGTTGCATTTCAGCAGCTTGACACGCCGGGGCTTGCCGGAATTGGAGGGGAGGTTGAAGACGGTGTTGTTGTTTTCGATCTGGATCACCGGCATACGCAGCGAGTGGTCAGTGAACACTACGCCCGACGTCTCGTCGATAAGGCTGAGCTTCTTATAGTCCCACGAGGGTATGAGCGCCGTAACATCAGCATAACCGTCAACGGCATAGTAAGAATTGTAGCATACCTTAAACTCCGTATCGGGGACAAAGGGAAGCGCCTTTCTGCCTCCGCCGTCGGTCGACACCATAGCGCGCAACTGCTCATTGACGGCGTCGATATTCATCTTGACGGAGCTCCACATTGCCCCGGTCACAAGGCCGTTGACCTTCTCGCGACACTCGGGTGCATTCCACAGGCAATGGATAAGCAGCAGAAGGTCAGAGCAATCCACCTCAGTGCGACCGTTAAGGTAAGCCGACGTCTGCATAAGGCGAAACACTTTCTTCCACCGGCGGTCTGACACATAATAGTCGCCCTTAGGTTCCTCCTCACCGCTTCCGGCTCCGGCAAGAGCATGGCGCAGCGCTTTGAGTGAGTCAATTATCGAGGCCGGGACTGTCACCGCACGTGCATCACTCTGCCAGCGGGAATAAATCTCGGGGGTAAGGGCAATGTCGGCATCCACCTCTTTAGCTTCGCGGTCAGGAGCAAGAAGCATTTTCTCAAAATTATCGTCGCTCTCGATGCAATTTGACACCATGCGCACCAGGAAGCGATCCCACAGCGCTTCGAGGCCTTCGCCAGCCGGCGGGAGCTCGTTGCTGGCCGCGATGAGCACTTTCATGGGGAGGTGCATTGTGACGGTGCCGTTGTGGTAGAGATGCTCGTTGATGGCAGTAAGCAGGGTGTTCTGTATCGACGGTCCGGCCTTCCATATCTCGTCGAGAAACACCACATCGGCCGAGGGCAGATAGCCGTCAGTCAGGCGCTCGTAGCTGTCGCTCTCCTTAAGGCGGGTGATGGATATGGGGCCGAAGAGCTCATCGGGGGTGGAGAAACGCGACATAAGATACTCAAACGCTCGCGCATCTTTCATCACCCCCTTCAGCCTGCGGGCAACCAGGCTCTTGGCTGTACCCGGAGGGCCGAGAAGGAATATGTTTTCACCGGCCACGGCACAAAGTAGCGCCATTGCCGCGAGTTGCTCTTTTTCATATATCGACTCGGTCATCCAAGCCACGAGCCGACGCACATGCTCTTCGACCGGTAGAAATAATGTAGCTGTAGTCACAGGTGTAGATTTCATAGAAAACGTAAGGGGATAATTCCGTTACAAAATTATCCCCGATATGGGCAACATCATTGCACAGGCATGTTAATTATTCCTGCGTCAGCGGTTGATATATTTCTTTCCTTTGATTATTACTATGGGAGAGGTCTTGGCGGCCGGGCGTCCGAGCAGGTCGTAGCACGGTTGCTTGTCATCCTCATCAGTCGCCACCTCACTGATACCGGAAATCACGCCGGTAAATGCGGGCCGGCGGCTGCTGCGATAGTCGGTAATGGCCTCCTTGAGCTCGCGGATAACGTCGGTATTGGCATCCTCGGTCGCGTTGTCAAACGTCCACGCAAAGTCACCCTTCTGGCATCGGCCGGCGCCATAAGTACCTGTGACGGTTGCCGGGACGGTATCGGGGTCGTCAGGCTCGCAGGCGTATATTATTCCGGGAGTGGTATCGAAGTTGCTGTAAGTGGTGGGCGTCTTTACGAGCTCGGCCTTGAGCGCCTTGACACTCTCGGGAATGACCTCGTCGCGCGAGTCCACCATATAAGCGTCGTAGAGGTTGGCGCCATAGTTATCCTTCTGGGTTATAAACGATTTGGCGCCTTCCACATGATTGTCCCAGAACTTGCACACACCTCCATCCTCGCCCGAGAGCAATCCTTTCTTGCTGGTCTTGGCATCAACAAGATTCTTGTCAGTGCCCTGACCGGAATTGATGACCGGGTAGCGGCAGTTGCGGAAATAGTTGCCCTCGACAAATGCACAGGCGTTGCTTGCCAGTCCTACGCCATACTCGCCGTTGCCGTCGTAGTAGTTATTGAATACATGGAAAGCCTTTCCGTGGCGACAGCGGGGCAGGCGGGAGTCGGCATGGTCAAACCAGTTGTGATGATACGTCAGATAGTCGGCCGGAGTTTCGCTGCCGTAGCTCTTGCTCGGGTCGATGAGGCAACATTTACCGTTGTCAAAGAAGTGATTATAGGCCACGGTGCAATATGAAGAATACTTGATGTCGATCGAGCCGTCGCCCTTGACCTGGTCGGCATCCGAGCCAACCTGCCCGTAGAAAATATCCATATTGTGCACCCAGATGTGGGAATTGTGCTTGTTCATTTCCACGGCGTCATCCTTGCAGAGCATTATGCCTATGTTGCGCATCTCCACGCCGGTCACCTGACTGAACTGGACGCCGAAGCCATAGATAGTAGCGTCGTTGCCCACGCCTTCAAATGTAAAAGGCATCTCGGAATACTCCTTCTCGCCCTTGATGTCGAGACCCTGACCGAAGCGGAGATTGTCCATATCATCGGCCGTGACGGTGCCTATGAGGCGGATTACGAGCGGTCGATTCATTCCTCCGGCATACAGGCACTTGCGGTAGCCCTCGACTATCCCGTAAAGTCCGGTATAAGTCTTGTTTTGCGTAGCGGTATACGGCCATGTCACGGTGATGGTCTTGGCATTTTCAGCGCTGACGTAGAGCACGATAGCATTGTCCTTAAGCGTACCGTCGTTCTTATAACCGCCCACACCCTCGTAGAGACCTGACGTGTCGCGGCCAAAGTGGGCATAGCCGGTGCGGTCATGGGCGTTGACTACAAGATTCTCGGCCACGCAGCTCTGCGCCTCGTCTTCCACGCCGTCGATTACAGGGACGACTTTTAGTCTGTAGGTCCCCTCCTTCAATCCGAGCGCATCCACGCGACCATAGTCGCCGTAGCAGCGCACAAGTTCGCCGTCGAGACGCGTCCATTCACCGCTCGCCGGGTCATCGACGTAAGCGTTATAAGCCGTCACACCGGGGAGTGCATACCACTCGGCCCAGGCTGTTTCAAGCCAGCCGCCGGCATCTTTCAGATTGATCTGTGCATTGACTGTCAGCGCCATAGCGATTGCCGACAGGATTGAAGTAAATCTATAAGTTTTCATGGTATAATGGTGATAAGCCCCGAAATCAGGGGCGGGTATTTATTTCTCAAACATGCGGGCCATGTCGCGCTTGTCCTCGCGCTCGCGTATGCTCTGGCGCTTGTCATATTCCTTCTTACCGCGCGCCAGTCCTATCACTACCTTGGCCAGACCGCGGTCGTTGATAAACAGTCGCAACGGCACGATGGTATAGCCTGATTCCTTGCCGTTTTTCTCCAGGCGGGCTATCTCCTTGCGGGTAAGGAGGAGCTTGCGGTCGCGGCGGGCCACGTGGTTATTGTAAGTGCCGTAAGAATACTCGGCTATATACATATTTTTGAGCCACACCTCGCCCCGGTCCACGTAGCAAAACGTATCGACCAGCGAGGCCTTGCCCATGCGTATGGATTTAATCTCCGTGCCCGTAAGCACGATTCCCGCGGTAAAGGTCTCGGAGATGGCGAAGTCAAATGTCGCTCTCTTGTTTTTAATATTTACGTCCTTGAAATTCATTTTTTACAATATAAGAGAAAAGAGGAAATAGATGAAATAAGGCGGCAGCAGCACTCCCAGCACGGCAAGAAGCATGAAGTGGCCCGTGCGCTCAGCCTTGACATTAAGATAAAGCGCTCCCTTCCACTGGATTATCGCCACATATATGGGCATGAAGAGTCCGAATGTCTCAAGAAACGGGAAGCAGTTGAGTATCAGAGTGATGAGTGTAAGGAGTCCTATAGTGTAGAGGGCGAATGTGCGGCAACGGTTCTCGTCGAGCGGCTCGTTGAGCGACGGTCCCAGAAACATAATTAGCACAAATGTACCTATGAAATATGACGGGAAAAACATCGTAAACGTGGCTATGCACTCTATCACCAGTTTTACCACTGATACGTCAGAGTGATACACCGGCGCCATAAACACCGAAAGCGCCGCCAACACTATCAGCGGGAAAAGGCCACGCGTAGCCGGGATGCGGGGAGCCACATCCTCACGCGCTATATCCTCCCAGCCGTGGGCGGGGTGTAGGATAAGCTGAAACAGATTCTTGAAAAATATCTTCATTCTCGTCACTATAACTCGTCACAAAATTAGCAAATATTTCCGCCATAGCCAAAAAAACTTGAAAACGGCACTTGGAAGAGGCCGCGAAGCCGCTAATCTTGTAACGTATTGTGTTAAAATTTTAAAGATTTGTA
>CAYZFG010000081.1:0-11040 GCA_964477665.1 uncultured Staphylococcus sp. | reverse complement strand
ATCTGCCTTACAAGCAGAGGGTCGGGGGTTCGAATCCCTCAGCGCCCACCCGTCACCGACACCACCCCGTGCCGGTGATTTTTATTATATGGAGCGGGGGGAAAGAATTTAGAATTTAGAATTTAGAATTTTTGAGAGTCTAATTCATTTTCAATTTTACATTTTCAATTCATCCACTCCCCGCCGCCTCGACCACGGCGATGACCGGTGGGTTGGGCGTAGGGACGTCGCTGTGCGACTATCCTTTACCCACAAATAGGAAGCTATCGCGTCATAAAGCCAAGGCGTGCCGGAGGCACGTAATTGTCAGAAACCCCGTACTTTAGTGCGGGGAAAGTATACGATCTATAACCTGCGTCCCGGTAGGACGCTTTGTGTGAGTTAGCAAGCGCAGCCGCAGCAATCCACTTCACACGATGCGTCCTACCTGGACGCACCTATCCCTTTTCCGCCTTTCCCCGCACTAAAGTACGGGGTTTCTGACAATTAGGTGTCTCCGACACCGATTCAGATCATGGAATTTAGGATTTATGATGACATCTTAGCTTCCTATTTGTGGGTATAGGATAGTCGCTGTGCGACGTATCGGAGGAGAATCGATAGTAACTTGCTGTATGATAGGATGATAGCGTCTTGCTCTTCCTGGAAACGTCGCACAGCGGAGCGCACTGAAAAAGTACCCACTTTTGAAAATTGACTTTCATTTTGCTATTAAACAGCCTTAATTTAACTTTTGTTTACATTGGCTTTTGGGGATTTTATCAATTTTTGGGACGTTTTTGAGTCACTTACGATTTTTTGATTAGCAAAATGACACTGCCTCTGACTTTTTCAGTGCTCTCCGCACAGCGACGTCCCTACACTCTCCGCGGCGACCACGGCGATAAATGGTTGAGAAAGTTACCATTTCGCTGGCTTTTTTCTTTAATTTAACACCCTCATCCATCCGGTTTTCCGAAATTTTGGATATTTTTGCGAAAACAAATAACTTTGCAGCTATGACTCAGATAGTAGTTACACTGGAAAACAACGCCGATGAAAACTTCCTCCGCCGCATGATCGAAAACATGAAGGGGGTAGTTAAGACTTCGCTATCACATTCAGAGACCGATGACATCCCTGCCGAGCGCAACGCTACACTCGAAACGCTCCACGCCATAAAGGCTGAAATCGATCCCTCACTCATCGACCTAACTGAAGCTAAAGGAACCTCCGTGGTGTATCTTTCAGCCATTTTAGCTTCAAAGTATGCGGAGACATGCAAGCGTCTTGAGGAAATATTGAGCAAGCATAATGTCAAGTATGCTTTCCTTCAAGGAACAAAAGATATATGGTGTAGAGACTATATGCCTGTGCAGACGCCCGGTGGTAAGCTTATTCAATTCAAGTATGATCCGTCCTACTTGAAAGATCCGCAATATTCTGATTCACGCTCGGATGTTGAGCACGTGGATGCTGCCAACAATATAACTCCAATATTCTCTGATATTATTCTTGACGGCGGAAATGTAGTGATGCATGAAAATAAAGCAATCATTACCGATCGTGTTTTCTCTGAGAATCCTGACCGTGACAGAGAAAAACTCATTAGCGAACTCTCTGCCCTTCTTGAATGTGAGATAATCATAATTCCGGCGTACAAACCTGAATATGATTTTACCGGTCACGCCGACGGTATGATTCGCTTCGTTGACAGCAATACGGTGCTTGTCAATGATCTGGATCAAGATTTTAAATATATGAAAGATAGTATCACCAAAGCCCTTAACAAAGCTAATCTGAGGTATATTAACTTCCCATGGTTTGAGCATAAAATAAAGGGTAACAACGACCATGCGATAGGAATCTATCTCAACTATCTTGAAGTGGACGACCTCATTGTAATGCCGGTATTTGGTGTCCCCGGAAATAAAGATGCCGAGGCTCTGGCTAAGCTCAAAGAAGTTTTCCCTAATAAAGTTGTAGAGACGATTGACTACAACGATATTGCACTAACCGGCGGGATACTCAACTGCACTACGTGGGTAGTGAAAGAAAAATAAATTCATCGACTTATATAACAGCGGCGCTTAAGTATGGAGCGGGGGTCGCCGACCCCCGCCGCCGCGACCACGGCGATGACCTGTAGGGACGTCGCTGTGCGACGTATCGGAGGAGAGCCGATAGTAACTTGCTGTGTGATAGAATGATAGTATCTTGCTCTTCCTGGAAACGTCGCACAGCGACGTCCCTACGCCCGACACACCATCTATCGCCGTGGTCTCTGCGGCGGGGGTCGTCGCAGCGTGGACAGCGGCTATATCCGGTTTTTCCACGGATGTATCCGTAAAATACTACGCTGAACGCACACTCTAATCCTGTCTGTTGGTAAAGGACGGTACATAATACACATAGTTCAGCCCGGCGATAGCAGTGTATCGCCGGGCTGAATATATACGATAATATGATTAGTTCATAGGTATCAGGGTGATCGATTCTGAGGTGGAAACTACTTCTACTATCTTCTTGACTCGGCCGGTAGTGATATCTATTATTACAATTACTTTTTTGCCATCGATCTGGCTTATGGCGGTGATCATATATTCTCCGTCAGGAATATTGGCTTGCTGATCTTTCTGGTAGTAATTAGAAAGGATAGAAGTATCGTAATAAACTCGTCCGCTTTCCAAGGTCTCACAATCAAACCAATCAGCCGCGTCGGCATACGTATACCAAGCCTTTCCCTGATATACATTATTAGAATCAGGGAATACGATCTGACTTCCGCGACCCGACAGGCGTACTACTTCTCCGGAAGTCTTATGGATTGCAAAGGTTTGTCCGATAAAGCGGTATTTGTCGTTTTCATAATATCCTGCTATCCTGTTTATGTGATTACCCCACAGATCTTCTTCCGGGAAGTCATATCCATGCTGGCCCCATGATTTTGTCAGCTCTTGCTTAATTTCAAATATCGGGGCAGAGAAATTATGTGAACCGAAGCCGGTGCCTACACTGAAATTTCTTAGTTGGAGGGTTTGTTTGACATTGTCGAAATTTTCGTCATACTCGTCAATTAAAGTTCCGGCGATGATATTGCCGTTGAAATAATAGAACCATGTTTTACGGTTCCACAGCCGGTGTTCATAATCTGAATCGCTTACATATTCAAATCCGTTGTTGGGATAAACTAAGGTCAAACCATTCGTGCCCCAGGCATCACCGTTTATAAGAACAATAGTTCCGTTACCAAGAACATGAAAACTACCACCGGAAAAACTGATGTCATTCGGGCCGATTTTTTCGATTTTCGCCTCGCCGTTGGAGGATACGGTTACTTTACTCAGTCCGTGAACAGGATGGGTCTGGGTATATAATTCTCCACCAGGCCCGTCAAGGAAATGCGTATAGTCACTGTCATGATTGCCGTTGACTGTAAAGTACTCCCCATAGGCGTCAGGGATATAGAATAGTTTGCCGGTCTTTTTATTTACCAGAATATTGAAGTAGAAACTTCCTGCAGTGTCATATGACGACCGCAATCTGCCGACAGCTTCTACATCATCGCAATCGAAGCTACAGTCCCACAGATACATCCATGAAGCAGTGAGATTGCTTATTTCATGAGGATGGATCGAAATATCCTTTCTTACGGTAGTGGATGTGCCGTCTTCTTCCTCGATGCATTCAAGCACTACGGCTGAGACATTACCATTCTCGTCGACCTTAAAGAGCACATTGTCGGTGTTGGCGCGTGAACGTCCGTCGGACGATTCGCCTAATGTGAGATACTTGGCGCCCGATAAATCCAGCCGGCTTAATTTGATTGCTCCACCTGAAGGGAGTGCAGGCTCATCTTCACTTGAAGATGCTGTACATGATGAAATGGCTATGACAAGAGCAGAGGCCATTATGCTCATGATGATTTTCGTGAATCGATTCATGATATTAATTGTTGCCTCGGTTACCTCTCGTTGGCAGTCATATTGGTTATTAGATACGAAAGACGTGGGTAATGTTCACTGATTATTCTAATCTTGGCATCGCCAAACGCCATTGGTACAATAAACAGTCCACCCCACGCCATGCCGATATATAATCAGCCCCGCGCTTGGTGGGGTGGATATATAGCGCACGCATGAAGCGTTTTTCGACTGCTCATCCTGTACCTAAAGATTTGGCGATTTCAGATTAGAGGAATAAGCAAAAACGCTTTCAATAATATGTCTTGAACGGAAGCTATGACTTTTCACGGATGCTTCCGATTCAACTGCAAATTTATGCAATATTCTTTATTCGGCCATAATCTTGAATGTTAAAAAATTAGCATAATTCCAATTATTCCTTTCACATTCGCAGCTACAATCTCGAATTATCAAAGGCCGGCGGTTATCGGCGGCTTCCGTGCTGACTGAAGCGCAATGAATAGATGATGATGCTTATGGCTCTGGTATCGCTGGTCGGAGCTTGCCTGATGCGTGACCTTACGCTGCGGGCAGCCTGATGACCTGTAGGGACGTCGCTGTGCTACGTATCGGAGGAGAATCGATGGTAACTTGTTGTATGATAGAATGATAGCGCCTTGTTCTTCCTGGAAACGTCGCACAGCGACGTCCCTACCCCCGACCCACCATCTATCGCCGCAGAGACTACGACGATGACCGGCGCGGGAAAATTAACATTTTAATTTGCAGGGTTGGGAGATTTTTGCGAAATTTGGGAATCGTTTCGATGGTTTAGTGTAAAAATACGATTGTCGCAAAGTGTTGTCCTGTAGGGACGCTCCATGGAGCGTCCGGCAGAGCAATAAGGTAATATGTTGAAGTGCAATTATTTGTACACTCTCCATCGTCACCACAGGACTGAAAATAACTGTTCATACATTGACCCGCATCAATTTTTACAATTACTGACCGATATGAGAGAATGGACTACCATAAAGGAGTATACTGACATCCTTTTTCAGAAATACGGGCGCATTGCCAAGATTAC
This sequence comes from uncultured Staphylococcus sp., assembly GCA_964477665.1. Lineage (GTDB taxonomy): Bacteria > Bacteroidota > Bacteroidia > Bacteroidales > Muribaculaceae > Duncaniella. The sequence goes on along the minus strand of CAYZFG010000081.1, from coordinate 6,069 downwards.
TATCAATCGCCCGAAGGTGTATAACGCTTTCCGTCCGCAGACCAATTTCGAGATGCTCGACGCTGTGGCTTATTGCCGCGAGTCGCCCGAGATAGGGGTGGTGATACTTACCGGCGCGGGCGATAAGGCTTTCTGTTCGGGCGGCGACCAGAATGTGAAAGGCTCGGGCGGATATATCGACGACAACGGTGTGCCCCGCCTCAATGTGCTCGACCTTCACAAGGCTATCCGCTCGCTCCCCAAGCCCGTAATTGCGATGGTCAACGGCTGGAGTATAGGTGGCGGTAATGTGCTGCAGGTGGTGTGTGACCTCACGATAGCGTCGGAAAATGCCATGTTTGGTCAGGCCGGCCCTCGCGTGGGCAGCTTCGACGGCGGCTTCGGCTCGTCATACCTCGCTCGCTGCGTGGGGCAGAAGAAGGCCCGCGAGATATGGTTTCTCAGCCGCTGGTACACAGCCGAAGAGGCCGAGCGCATGGGTATGATAAATAAGGTGGTACCCTTTGACCGACTCGAAGATGAGACCGTGGAGTGGTGCGAGACCATATTGAAGCGCAGTCCCATGGCTATACGCATGATAAAGCGTGCACTCAATGCCGAGCTCGACGGCCAGCATGGTCTCATGGAGCTTGCGGGCGATGCCACGCTCATGTTTTACCTCATGGATGAGGCGCAGGAAGGACGCAAGGCTTTCCTCGAAAAGCGCGATCCTGACTTTGACCAATTCCCGAAATTCCCCTGATGATGCGCGCCCGCTACGCCAAGTATCGCCTTGATTTCAACTTCCTTGCGCAGACCTCCCGCGAGAGTATGCGCCACAAGGATACATATTTCCTATGCCTTGCCGGCGACGATGATGAGGATTTCTCCCACTCCGGCCGAGGCGAGGCGGGGCTCTTCAGCGGGCTCTCGGCTGAGGATGGTCCCGACTTCCTCCCTACGCTCGAAGCCACTTGCCGCGCCATAAACCGCGGCGAGGTGCTGCCTGACCTCACAGAGTTCAGCTCCATACGCATGGCACTCGAATCGGCCCGGGCCGATCTGGCCGCCGGAGGCCTCCATGAGCCTTTTACCTCGGCCCGCCTCCACATCCCCATCAACGGCCTGATATGGATCGACACCTTCGATGCCACTATCCACGCCATCGAGCGGAAGGCAAGGGACTTTGAGGTGATAAAAATAAAAGTAGGACGTCTCTCGCCCGACGAGGAGAGCGAGATACTGCGCTACATACGTCATGTCAACCCTTCGGCAACGATACGCCTCGATGCCAACGGCGCATTTCACACCCTCGACCAGGCCATGGAGCGCATAGAAGCCTACGCCCGCCACCGCATCCACTCGATAGAGCAACCCGTGCCTCAGCGACAATATGACCTCATGCGCGAGGTGATACGCCTGTCGCCAATCACCGTAGCGCTCGACGAGGAACTGATAGGAGTGAATCTTCTTGCCGACAAGCGCGACCTGCTCGACGCACTCCGCCCCGCCTACATCATACTTAAGCCCACGCTTTGCGGCGGATTCTCAGGCTCGATGGAGTGGATCGACGCTGCGGCACTGACCGGGGCCGGGTGGTGGTTTACCTCGGCGCTGGAATCAAACGTAGGTCTCAACGCCATAGCCCGCTTCGTGGCCTCGATTCCCGGAACGAAGACCTGTCAGGGCCTCGGCACGGGGCAGATTTACTCCAACAACATCCCCTCGCCTCTGGCCATGCAGGGTCAATATCTCATCTCCCGCCCCGATGCGGAGTGGCGCTTCCCCGAGCTCAACTGGATAATGCCTTCCTGAAAACTATCCCCGCGGGAAGTTTGTTATATTATCATCAATCCTAAAATCCCCCCACATCATGGAAAACAAGATCATAGCCCCCTCAGAACTCATCATCAACCCCGACGGGTCAGTGTTTCACCTCCACCTGCGCCCTGATCAGCTTACTGACCGCATAATCCTCGTGGGCGATCCCGGTCGCGTGGATATGGTGGCATCGTTTTTCGACACGATTACTTTTGAAGTACAGTCGCGCGAGTTTCACACCATAGGCGGCACGTATAAAGGCAAGCCCATCATGTGCCTGAGCCACGGTATAGGCCCCGACAATATTGATATAGTGATCAACGAGCTCGACGCTCTGGCCAATATCGACTTCTCCACCCGCGAGGTCAAGAGCGATAAGCGCCGCCTGACGATGGTGCGCATAGGTACCTCGGGCGCCCTCCAGCCCGAACTCATCCTGGGCACTCCCGTAATAGCCGAGTATTCGGTGGGTTTTGACGGTGTGCTCAACTACTACGCCGGACGAAATGATGTGGCCGACCTCGACATGGAGCGCGCTTTCTGCGACGCCGTAGGCTGGAATCCCCTCTGGGCAAAGCCCTATTTCGTGAAGGCCGACGAGGAACTTGTGCGCCAGATAGGTCGCGACGACATGGTGCGCGGCATCACTATCTCAGCCGTGGGTTTCTACGGACCTCAGGGTCGCGAACTGAGGCTTGCTCTTGCCAATCCCGACCTCAACTCCCGCATCGAGGCATTCCGCTACCATGGCCGCGCCATCACCAATTATGAAATGGAATCAGCTCCCCTTCAGGGGCTTGGCCGACTGATGAACCACCGCTGCATGACTGTGTGCTCCATCATCGCCAACCGTATGGCTCACGAAGCACGCCCCAATTACAAAAACGCCGTGCGCGACCTCGTGGAGACCGTCCTCGAAAGAATCTGACCCCGCTGATGAACAAATATGGCAGCGGTGGCGTTGTAAAGTCATAAGAACAAAAATAAAAACAATACAATTATGAACGTAATCGATCCCGCTGCTGTAGCCAAAGGCGCAGCCGACCTTTCAAAAGAAGCCGCTCAAGTATCGGCACAAGCCGGCGAAGTAGCTGCTCAGGCAGAACTTCAGGCCGACAAGGAAGCCCTCGCTGAAAAAGCTGAGGAAGTACAGTCAACATTAGCCGATAAGGCCAAGGATGTGCAGGCTACGCTTGCTGACAAGGCGGCATCGGTGCAGTCAGCAATCTCCGATCAGGTCGACAATCTTAAGGATAAGGCCGCACCTGTTATCGACAAAGTACGCCAGGGCGCTGCTTCAGCTCTCGACTCTATTGCCGGAGCCGCAGCCAATCTGGCCGACAAATTGAAATAAGTCTAAACTTCCATTATCTTTTGCCCCGGGACGCAATTCCACCACCGCGCCTCGGGGTTTTCTGTATCCTTACTGCTCTTCAGCTACGCGGGCGCGGCGGCCGTTGACCGAAAAGGAGATGTCTTCCTGAGTGAGCGTGTCGACAAGGGCGCGCGTGATGGGGATGCGCACTCCGGCCTGCATGGTGAAGGAGCGGTTGATCTTGGGGTCAAACATGCGGAAACTCAGTTCGCCGCCGGGAGCTCCGGGCTTCAGGTGTTCGGCGATGAGGTCGCAGAGGTGGCGCGTCATCTTGTCGGTAGGCAGGTCGATGGTGATGGTATGCACGAGAGTGCCTTTCACTTCGTCGAGCAGGCGTATGTTGGTGATGTTGAAGTTGAGGTCAGAGTTGGCAAACCTGCGCTGGTATTTTCCAGTCACCAGCACCATCGTGCCCTTTACGCCAAACTTGTGGAAGTCAATGAATTGCTGCCCGAATAGACGGAACTCGGCCGAGCCGGTGTAATCCTCGATCTTGAGTATGCCGAAGTTGCCGCCGTTGCGGGCCGGGCGCGAGATGAAGTCGGTGACCATGCCGCCAAATGTGAGCTCGACGTTTTCTACCGGCTCAAATTCGCTGTAGCCCTTGAGCGTGCACTCGGTGCCGAATGTCAGTTCCATGTAAAACGGGTCGAGGGGGTGAGCCGAGAGGTACATGCCCACGAGCTCGCGCTCCTTTTCGAGTCGCTCCGATAGTGCCCATTCCACAGCCACGGCGGGCTCGGGACGACCGGCGGTGGCGAGAGCTACGTCGTCGCCGAAGAGCGAGGCCGACGATTTGAGTTTATCGGCCTGAAATGCCTGGCCGTAGCGCATGAGAATTTCTGAGTAAGTCTCGCCGCGGGTATTTTCGGCCATGAGGTCCTCGCGCTTCACATCCTTGAAGCAGTCAAATGCTCCGGCAAGGGCGAGGTTTTCAAACACGCGTCGGTTGATGATGCCTGAGGGCACGCGCTCCACGAAGTCGTAGATGTTTTCATACGGGCCGTTGGCCTCGCGCTCGTCTATAATGGCTTTCACCACGTTTTCGCCCACGCCCTTGATGGCTGCGAGACCGAAACGGATGTCGCCGCGGGAGTTGACACCGAAGTTGTTGACCGACTCGTTTACGTCGGGACCCTTCACGGCGATGCGCATACGCTTGCACTCGTCCATGAAGCCGGTGAGCTTGGTGATGTCGTTGCGGTTGCGCGACAGCACGGCGGCCATATATTCGGCCGGGTAATTGGCTTTGAGCCAGGCGGTCTGAAATGCCACCCAGCTGTAGCACGTAGCGTGGGATTTATTGAAGGCGTATGACGCGAATTTCTTCCAGTCTTCCCATATCTTGCCGAGCACCTTGGGGTCGTGGCCGTTGGCTTTTCCGCCCTCGATGAAGAGGGCTTCGAGCTCGTTCATCTTGTCGATGAGCTTCTTACCCATGGCCTTGCGCAGCGTGTCGCTCTGGCCGCGGGTGAAGTTGGCCAGCAGTCGCGACAGGAGCATGACCTGCTCCTGATACACGGTGACGCCGTAGGTATCCTTGAGGTACTTCTCCATGATGGGGATGTCGTACTCGATGGGCTTGATGCCGTGCTTTCGGGCGATGAAGTCGGGGATATAGTCCATAGGCCCGGGACGGTAGAGGGCGTTCATGGCTATGAGGTCCTCGAAGGTCGAGGGCTGGAGCTCGCGCAGATATTTCTGCATACCGGCCGACTCAAACTGGAATGTGCCCGTGGTGCGTCCTTCGCAATAGAGCTTATATGTGGCGGGGTCAGTGATGTCGATGGTGTCGATGTCAATATCCTTGCCGGTGGTCATCTTGATATTGGCCACGGCTTCCTTGATGATCGAGAGGGTCTTCAGGCCCAGGAAGTCCATCTTGATAAGGCCGGTGTCCTCGATGATGGAGCCTTCATACTGCGTTACGATGAGCTTTTCCTTCTGGTCACCGCTCTTGTCTACGGCGGTCGACACGGGCACCCAGTCAGTAATAGGGTCGCGGCAGATGATGACGCCGCAGGCATGCACGCCGGTATTGCGCACGGTGCCTTCGAGGCGGCGCGCATATTCGAGCGTCTCTACTATCAGGGGATTGGTGCTCTGAAGCTCGGGGGCAAACTCGGGTACATATTTGTAGCAGTTGGCCAGATTGGGCTTGAGGGTCTTGCCGTCGGGGCCGTCGGGCATGCGCTTGGGCACGAGTTTGGTCAGGCGGTCGCTCTCGGGAAGCGGCAGGTTTTCTACGCGCGCCACATCCTTGATGGCGCTCTTGGCGGCCATGGTGCCGAAGGTGATGATGTGGGCCACCTTGTCCTCGCCATATTTCTCGGTGACATAGCGGAGCACCTCGGCTCGGCCGTCGTCGTCGAAGTCCACGTCGATATCGGGGAGCGAGATACGGTCAGGGTTGAGGAAGCGCTCGAAAAGGAGGTCGTAGCGTATCGGGTCGACCTGCGTGATTCCAAGGCAATAGGCCACCACCGAACCGGCAGCCGACCCACGGCCCGGCCCTACGCTTACGCCCAACTCATGGCGGGCTACGTTGATAAAGTCTTGCACGATAAGGAAGTAGCCCGGGAAACCCATCGTCTTCATTATGTAGAGCTCAAAGTTGATGCGCTCCTTCAGCTCGGGTGTCAGCGGGTCGCCGTAGCGGCGGGCGGCTCCCTCGTAGGCGAGTTTCGACAGGTAGTCGGCCTCAAATTTTATGCGGTAGAGCTTGTCATAACCGCCCAATTTCTTGATTTTCTTCTCGGCATCCTCCTGCGAGAGCACCACATTGCCGTTTTCGTCGCGGGTAAACTCGTCGAAGAGGTCCTGCTCCGTCAGGCGCGAGCGGTATTCCTCCTCGGTGCCGAATTCCTTGGGTATCTCGAAGAAGGGCATGATGG
>CAYZFG010000080.1:0-11083 GCA_964477665.1 uncultured Staphylococcus sp. | reverse complement strand
GCACCCGCATCATTTTTTTAGCCGCAAATAAGTGAAATATTCATAAAAATGCTTATATTTGCGGTATATTGCCGCGATATTCAGCACTATACCTATCGAAATAAAGACCGGAAAATACAATAAGAAATACCAATCATATTACCTACCAAATGGATATCAAGACTCTCAACCGCGCGGCTGACAATATCCGCGCTCTGGCTGCCTCGATGGTCGAAAAGGCCAAATCGGGTCATCCCGGCGGTGCCATGGGTGGCGCCGACTTCGTCAACGTACTTTACTCACAGTTTCTCGTGACTGACCCCGACGATCCCACCTGGCTCGGCCGCGACCGTTTCTTCCTCGATCCCGGCCACATGTCGCCCATGCTCTACAGCGTGCTCGCCCTCTTCGGCCACTACACTACCGAGGAGCTCGCCCAGTTCCGCCAGTGGGGCTCGCCCACTCCCGGCCACCCCGAGCTTCACCCCGAGCGCGGCGTAGAAAATACGTCGGGTCCTCTCGGTCAGGGTCACACCATGGCTGTAGGTTGCGCCATCGCTGAGCGCTTCCTCGCCGCTCGCTTCGGCGAGTGGATGAGCCACAAGACTTATGCCTTCATCTCCGACGGCGGTATCCAGGAGGAAATCTCACAGGGCGCCGGCCGCATCGCCGGTTATCTGGGTCTGAGCAACCTTATCATGTTCTATGACAGCAATAAGGTGCAGCTCTCTACTTACGTCAACGCCGTTGACACTGAGGATGTTGCCGCCAAGTATCGCGCATGGCACTGGAACGTGCTCGAAATCGACGGTACCAACCCCGAGGAAATCGCTCAGGCTCTCGTAGCTGCCCAGCACGAGACCAAGCGCCCCACCATCATCATAGGTCACACCGTGATGGGTCGCGGCGTGGTGAAGGCCGACGGCTCTAATTTCGAGGGCCAGTGCTCTACCCACGGCCAGCCTCTGAGCGCTGCCGGTGCCGACTATGCCGCTACCATGCGCAACCTCGGCGCTGATCCTGAGAATCCTTTCGTAATTTTTGACGACGTCAAGAAGCTCTACGAAGCCCGCCACGCCGAGCTCCGCACCATCGTGGCTGAGCGCCGCAAGGCTCAGGCTGAATGGGAGCTCGCCAATCCCGAGCTCGCCCGCGAACTCAAGGATTTCCTCGCCAACAAGCTTCCCGAAATCGACTACAAGGCTATCCCCCACAAGGCCAACATCGCCAGCCGTCAGGCTTCAGCCGACGTGCTCGCCGTGCTCGCCGAGAAGGTCAACAATATGATCGTATCGTCGGCCGACCTCGCCAATTCCGACAAGACCGACGCTTTCCTTAAGAAAACTCATCCGTTTACCAACGGCGACTTCTCCGGAGCCTTCCTCCACGCCGGTGTATCGGAGCTCACCATGGCCGCTATCATGAACGGTATCGTGCTCCACGGTGGCGTAATAGGCGCTTGCGGCACATTCTTCGTGTTCAGCGACTATATGAAGCCCGCCGTGCGCATGGCTGCTCTCATGGAACTCCCCGTGAAATACATCTGGACTCACGATGCTTTCCGCGTGGGCGAGGACGGTCCTACCCACGAGCCCGTGGAGCAGGAAGCCCAGCTCCGCCTTATGGAAGAGCTCAAGAACTTTGCCGGCCGCCCCTCGATGCTCGTGCTTCGTCCCGGCGACGCCGTAGAGACCTCCGTGGCCTGGAAGATGGCGATGGAAAACTTCGACACCCCCACCGCTCTCGTACTCTCGCGCCAGAATCTCCCCGATCTGCCCGCCGTAGCCGGCGACCGTTACGCTGAGGCTGAGGCAGGCATGAAGCGCGGCGGCTATGTAGTGGTTGAGGCAGAGAACCCCGACGTGGTACTCGTGGCCAACGGCTCGGAAGTATCGCTCCTCGTGGAGGTTGCCGAGCGTCTCGCTGCCGAGGGCAAGAAAGCCCGCGTGGTATCGGTTCCCTCGATCGGCCTCTTTGACATCCAGCCTGATGACTACCGCCTCAAGGTAATCCCCGCTGACGTGAAGGTATTCGGTCTCACCGCCGGTCTGCCCTCTACGCTCCGCGGCGTGGTAGGACGCAACGGCAAGGTATTTGGTCTCGATCACTTCGGTGCATCAGCACCCTATAAGGTACTTGACGAGAAATTCGGCTTCACCACCGATGCCGTCACCGCTCTGGTCAAGGAATACCTCGCATAATCAGCATCACACTTAATTAGCATAACAATAGCTTCAATGTCCGCTGCCCGGGAGTGATCCTCGGCAGCGGACGATTTTATTATGGAGCGGTGGTCGCCTGACCACCGCCGCAACGACTACGGCGATGTAATCGGCTTGCCGCTTCGCTCTGCGAAGAATGGTGCGCAAGGGAGAGGGCTGGAAGCCCGATGTTGTCATTAACCGCGCATGTAAGTGCGCGGAAAGAACTATCGCTTAATCTAAGAGCCCTGAAAGGGCGATGTCGTGTGATTCGCTCACACAACATCGCTCCTCCGGAGCTCATTTTCAGAACGTTGTCCGATCCGCGGGCTTCACCCGCGGTTAATTACAACATCGGGCTTCCAGCCCTCACCGTGGCCTCTGCGGCGGGGGTCAGCGACCCCCGCTCCATACTCGTCGCGCACCATCTATCACCCTAGTCGATGCGGCGGGGCTTTTTGGGGGAATCGAAAATCTTAAATCTTAAATTTTAAATACTCAATTTTTAATTTTTTATCATCGGTCGTTATCGCAATTTTACGCTCGTTCGCTACCGTAATTTTGCGAGAAAAATCAGTTACTATGGATTACACTTATCATCATCTTTTGCCGGCGCTGGTGGTGCTCGCGGTGGATTACTGCGGGCTGCTGGTGGCGGTGCTGGCCGACCTCGCGGCAGGTGTCAGCAAAGCGCGGCGCAACGGTCAGCCGCTCACGTCGAAGGGCTTCCGCGCCTCGGTCGACAAGTTTGCCCGCTACGTATTGGCTCTCTTCGGCATGACGGCTGTAGATGCCGTATTGATTGCCGTGGCTTTATGCTTGCAGGCCGGTGGCGAATGTGAGGCGTTTACGCTGCTGCCCGTGGTGACCTCGGGCGGCGCGGCGGCTATGTCGCTTATTGAAGTTAAAAGTATATTTGAGAGCGAGGGCGAGAAAAATCCCGTGGACGAGGCCGCCCACATGCTCCGCCGTCTTCTTGATCTTATCGACCGGAAATGAAACTTACTCTTACTCAGGCGCAGATGAACGAGCGGTGGCTCGCCCTGCGCCGCCTCAACACGCTCCCGCTCGAAGCGGTCGTAAACCGCAACGATGGCGTGGACATGGACATGATAGTCACCGAGGAGGTGAAAAAGTGGTATTTCAATCTGCTCCTCACGGCGCCTGAACGTATGCTTGCGCCCGTGGATATAGAGGATGGCCTTCAGCTGCTCCCCGACGGCCGTGGAGGGGCGAGGGTAGTGGTTCCGCCGGAGGTGGTGAGAATCATCTCGGTGAGGATGCGCGGCTGGTATGCGCCGGCCCGGCTGCTGCACGACAATGCGTATCCGCCCGAAGTGATACGCCGGACGCGTCGCCGCCAGATGAGTCAGCTCACCATGTCGAGCCCTGCCGACCCGGTAGCCATCATGCACTCCAATGTCATAAATCTTTATCCTTACATCGACGATGACGAGCTCCACACACTCCGCGTCGTCACGATGACCGACGGTATTTATCAATTTGATTCCTCAGCACTTACTACAATTATAGAAGATGAACCCAAGTATGACTTCACCCTTTGAACGCGCCCGCATGGCATGGGAGGCGATGGCGCCGCTGCGCCGCTCACGTGCCCGACTGAAAGATTTCACTTATGGCGACCAGTGGTCGTGGCCGGTGGCCGATGCCGCCGGGCGCGTGATCACTGAGGGCGATGCCGTGCGCTCGCTCGGCAAGACTCCGCTCACCAACAATCTGCTCCGCTCGCTGGTAAAGAGCGTCGTGGGGCGTTTCCGCTACAATATTGCTCTTGAGGAGCGAAAGAAGACCGCGGCTCCGGCTTTTAATCGCGTCGACGAGCTCGATGCACGCACCCTTGAGGAGTTTCTCATATCAGGTTGCGCCATTCAGCGCGTGGTGGCTGAGAAGCGCCCGGGCGGTTGCGGCGCGTGGGTCGACAAGGTGTCGCCGTCGCTCTTCTTCTGCAATCCGTTCACTGACCCGCGCGGCACCGACATCGAACTCATAGGTATGCTCCACGAGATGGATTGCGAGCAGATGATAATGCGCTTCAGCCATGGCAATGCCCGCCGAGCCCGCTCGATTCGCGACACGTGGCGGCGCAATTGCCGGGAGGAGGGCGCCGTGACCGACTTCTCAGCCCGTCCCGGAGGTTTCTTCAATGCCACGCGCGAGGGGAAGTGCCGCGTAATCGAGGTGTGGACACTCGACTATACCGGAAATCGCCGCCAGGCCTCCAACTCTACTTCTTATAAAGTGGCATGGCACTGCCGCTACTATGCTCCCTGCGGCACTCTGCTTGACCATACGGAGTCGCCTTACGCCGACGGCTCTCATCCTTTCGTGGTGAAATTCTACCCGCTCACTGATGGCGAGGTACACCCGTTCATAGAGGATATTGTGGAGCAACAGCGCCATATCAACCGCCTCATCACCATGATCGACCATGTGCTGGCCGTGTCGGCCAAGGGTGTGCTTCTCTACCCGCTCGAAGCGCAGCCCGACGGCTTCTCGATTGCCGACGCCGTGGCGCTGTGGAACCGTCCCGGCGGCGTGATTCCCATCGACGGCACGGCCGGCCGCATACCCACGCAGCTCAATTCCGAGGCATCGACCGACAATGCCGCCCGACTGCTCGACATCGAGATGAACATGATGCGCCAGATTTCAGGCGTGTCAGCCGCCCTGCAAGGCCAGACCTCGATGGCCAACCAATCAGCTACCATGTTTGAAAGCCAGATTCAGAACTCCGCCATCGCCCTGCTCGATATCTTCGAGACTTTCAATACCTTCCGCTCCGAGCGCGACGATAAAATCACCCGTTGCGGCAAAATCGGATCCAAGGAAATTAACAGCAATTAACATTGAAGCGTGGTAATTACGCCCATATATCATGGTATTTTTGCAACGTAAATAGTAATTAACCCTAATTCTTATTCTATATGCTCGAACTCATCACCCGCCGCAACCGCGACTTCGCGCAGCGTTGCAAAGAAATAATGGCGCTCAACCACGCCCCCGAGTCACTCACCTCTCTGGCCGCCCGCGCCGCCTCGTCGGCCGCCCCGTGTTACTACGTAAGCTATGACATGGCCGTGCGCACCGTGCGCGAGCTGCGCCGCGGCGAGCTCACCACCATCAGCCCCCTCCGCCGCGCCATGTGGGAGGAGATAAGCCGCAAGGTAGCCTCGTTTGAAGCCCGAGGCTACGGCTACCACCGCGCTGTCGAGGCAGTGTTGCGCACCGCCACAGCGTCAAGCTTCTTCATCTCACCCGTTACGGCTCGCCACATAGCCGCCGAAATCTGCTAAAACATCTCTATCACTATGAACTACACACTCTACCCGGAGAAAATTCTCCCCATCGCCCGCTCCCTCGCCGCCATGCAGATACTTGCCGACAACGACGGCGAGGGCGACGGCGCACATCCCCTCAGTCCCTTGCTCGACGACTTCCGCCGCCCGCTCGTAAAGCAACTCATGCTCCAGGCCTACATCGACATGACCCTCAGCCTGCGCCGTTACATCGACGAAGCCTACATTCCTAAAGCCGACATGGAATTTGACCGCTTCACTCTCACCGTGGCCGAGCCCCGCGGATTCGGCAGCGTAGAAGCCGACATGCTCCTCGCGGCCATGGAGCAGATCATCGCCCTCAACACCGTAGCCGCCGTCATGCGCTCATGGCGCCCCGACCGGCCCGAAAGCGCCCAACCCTTCATCACCCTCGCTGCCCACTATCTCACCCGCGCCCACACCCTCCTCTCCCCACCTATCCCCCCGGCCATCTCCCCGCTCTTCTGATATATAATAAGGCTCAAGCCGTGGGAGCCGGACACTACAGTTGTAGGGACGTCGCTGTGCGACGTTTCCGGGAAGAACCATCGGTAACTCAATGATTACCTGATTAATAGCTTGTTAATCTTCTCGGAAACTCGCAAAGCGACGTCGCTATACCCACACGCAACAGCGGGTTATTTTTGCTTCCAGTAGGCTTCAAGTACGTCGCGGGCGGCGATGGGTTAGTCCCGAACTTCCTGCCACAGAATGGCCGATGTAGAGTGATCGCACTATTTTTGCAACATCGCCCTACTTATCCTTTGCTAATCCAATGCATTTAACTACCTTTGTAAAACCACCAAACTCTCTTCTCAAATGCTACTATCCTCCTTGACGGTTTATGACCATCTACCGGAAATTGAACTATACAGATTCATTATTGATCATGGCAGGTTTACAAAGGAACATAAAAGATTTTCCAATGTAACCCTGCTAAGCAAAATAACCCGACGACTATTCCCCGGGAATAAAGCGGGTCATTACCCATTCTAAAATAAACGCTGCAGATTTTATGTTTATATAAATGTCAAAATGAGACTACTAATACTTGCATTATCCGCACTGATTTTAGTAGAGCAAATGGACTTAACTAAAAATCAAAGTGTTTTATCTTCTTATGAAGATATCATCAACATGGAAAACAAGAAAGATAGTACTCCCTATTATTATAATGACTTACCAATTCCCTCAGAAGAAATTACAATACAATCCCTATTAAGAGGAATATACCGTCGAGATTCGACTTCATTAAATGTAGACTTCGACGTGTTATTACAACCGGCCTTATACTACTATACACCTTTAGATAGTATTCCCATAAATACTGAATCGGATACAGTTTATATTCAGTTACGCACTTCTTATCCCGGTCGTTTTGTTACAAACGGTATAATTGCTTGGAATAAAAAAATGGCTATTCATGCAGGAACCTCAGGTTATGGTTATGAGCGGAAAACCGGTCTAAGAGATTGGGAACAAAGGCTGATAGAATCTTGGGATCTCGATAGCATCAAGACTCTTACTGAACCGACTTTTTACACTCACTATAACCCGGATTTTCCGGAATATATAGTTTATCAAATTATTATATCCAACGGTAAAGCTAAAAGCAGATTCATGAAATATGAATACCTATACATTCCCAATGAATACAAGGACGACCCAACAAGAAATAAAATAATACGCCCATGAACTTAATTTGATATTGTGTAGCTCATTATAAATGATGTAGATAACCTATGGGTAACGAAAATAATTATTTAGACTTCGACCGGCGGCTTGGAATCATATTCCAGTACGTCCTATTGGTCAGTATGGCACTATACTACTCTTATCGTTTCCGAGAGATGCAAGGGGATATTATCAATGTAGGAATAGCTGTACTCTCGGCAATAGTATTAATATTGATAAATGTGCTGATAAACCATATTTTCTTAAGAAAGCTGATCAGCCACAAAAGCCTTATTATTCATGAAGTTATCTTAGTGCTTACACTTTACGCTTTGCTAATTGGAGAATCAGTCATGTAATTTGTCTGCTGTTATGAATTCAAAAGTGTTAAAAGTTTGTGCTAAAGCGATATTTCTACTGCTCTTGCTTGTGGTTTACGCGGTATTGGTAGGATTTTTCGCTTATTATCTCAGAAAGGCCGATGGTATAGGAGAATCCCTTATGGTAACAGGCGCCTTCGGTTTGGCATATCTCGCTTACATATTGTTTAACTCCTGCATAAGCTCGAAGATATTGTCACACTCTACAGTAAAAACCATCAATACCAGCCTTATACTCGTTGGTATCACTATAATTCTATCAACTTTAGCTTTTGAAAATCAACTGTTCAAAGGCTACTTTCCATTATTTAAACCGTAAGTTACATCCTTGTAAAATTGCAAAAAACACAATCATTTGTTTTGCAACCCATTAATATATTCTGTAAAACAAAAAAATAAACTGATGAGACATATTTTGATTTTTATAATTTCGTTGCAAATCTGCATGTGCACGAATTGCAGTGCTAATAAGCAACAAAACAGCGAAGAATGGCATTCCAATAACTTTGCAGATACCATTTCTCTGTCAACGTTCCTTAGAAATGACACTATTATTCGCGTGGTAAATAGAGTTATTAACGATTCAGTAATTCAGACGTTTAACATCAATACTTTACTCGACACAATATATATAAAGGAGGAATTACATTGGCTTTCAGATATAGAACGTTCTCATCCAACCGTTGCTTGGGGTAAAAATCGATTCGCATACTCTCATCAATTATGGGATGTTCCGCTTAATCATAAAGAGCAGTTTGTAAATCGTGATACCTTGAAATCTTATATTATTAGTACCCATAGGGAATTTTTTAAATTAGTTCAAGAATGGGATACAATAACCATGAGATCCATAGAACGACCCATCAGATGCACTAACCTTGGCTCTACTACATTATACCGAGTTATATTCAGAAATGGCAAATATAAAATTGATAAATTCAGATTTAATGATTTAAACCTATATCCAGAAATTGAGTTAGAGCAAAATAAAAATATATATACCACTGCTTTAATTCAAAACTAGCATTTATAATGCAATACCAATTTGCCATACTCCTCTCACTTGTCCCGATTCTTTTTGCATCGGGCGAAGCGATTACGCCATCTAAACTGTTCGGCTACTAAGCCGATGGCAACCAATATGCCGGCGGGAATGTATTTGGGGATAATTTGGTAGATGCATTAGATTTAATCCAAACTTGCAAGGTAGGTCAATAAGGCTCAAGCCGTGGGAGCCGGACACTACAGTTGTAGGGACATCGCTGTGCGACGTTTCCGGGAAGAACCATCGGTAACTCAATGATTACCTGATTAATAGCTTGTTAATCTTCTCGGAAACTCGCAAAGCGACGTCGCTATACCCATACGCAACTGCGGGTTATTTTTGCTTCCAGTAGGCTTCAAGTACGTCGCGGGCGGCGATGAACGAGGAGAGCCGGTTGCTGAGCACCTTGGCTTCTTTTTCGGCGAGGAGCTTCGCTACTTCGGGATTGGAGTAGAAGTGGTCGCGCAGCTTCTCGTCGATGGTCTCATACATCCAGTAGCGTGACTGCTCAAGGCGGCGACGCTCGAAGTAACCGTTTTCTTTGACGAAGGCAAAGTAGCGGTCGATCATGTCCCACACCTCGGGGATGCCGAGCTCGAAGTAGCCTGAATATGTGAGCACTTCGGGCTGCCAGCCTGAGGCTGTGGGCGGGAAGAGATGGAGGGCACTGCGGAATTGCGCCTGGGCGAGCTTGGCGCGGTCGATATTGTCGCCGTCGGCCTTGTTGATGACAATGCCGTCGGCCATCTCCATGATGCCACGCTTTATACCTTGCAGTTCGTCGCCTGTGCCGGCGAGCTGTATGAGCAGGAAGAAGTCGACCATGGAGTGCACGGCCGTCTCGCTCTGACCCACGCCTACGGTCTCAACGAATATGTTGTCAAACCCGGCGGCTTCGCATAGCACTATCGTCTCGCGCGTCTTGCGCGCCACGCCGCCAAGCGACCCGGCCGAGGGGCTGGGGCGGATGAAAGCCGAGGGATGCTGCGAGAGCTTCTCCATGCGCGTCTTGTCGCCGAGAATACTGCCCTTTGTGCGCTCGCTCGACGGGTCGATGGCAAGTACTGCCAGTCGGCCACCGTCGCGCAGCACATGAAGCCCGAATACGTCGATAGAGGTTGATTTACCCGCTCCGGGCACGCCGGTGATACCTATGCGGCGCGAATTGCCAGAGTGGGGCAGACATTTTTCAATCACCTCCTGAGCCACTGCCTGATGCTGCGGGTTGAGGCTCTCGATAAGCGTCACGGCACGCGAGAGCACCGTCACGTCGCCCTTGAGAATGCCCTCCACGAGTTCGCCCGCCGAGGGAATGGGCTTGCGGCGCACGCGGGTCATGTAAGGATTCACTACGGGCGGCTGCTTTACCGGTCCCTGATTCACATTAAGCGATCGGTAGCAGCTGTCATTTTCAGGATGCTGTATATTGTCCATGGGGTGGAAATTGTGTTATTACTGCAAACAAAATTAGCATAATTCTCCCAAAAGAAAAAATCATACCTTGCCCGACATATTTTCTTTATATTCATCCCATACTATCGAAGCAAGATACTTGTCGCTGCGGCAATGTAAATCAGCGGTCCCGTCTTCAATCATTTCTGACGTAACGGAATTATAGTAAATATCAGTAGCTTCATTCAAAGAAACACCAAATAATTCACACATACACATAATGATATTCGCTATTTTCAGTGCCCTTAAGGATGCTTGGCTTTCTTCTGTCATATTCGTCGACTTTCAATGTATTTAAGACACTCATCAAGCATATTCTGCGATCGTATGCAATACTGGTTATTCGGCTTTTCATATTTCAGCAGGCCGAGTGTATTTTCTTTTGATAACTCTCCTGCAAAATATCGGTCAAGAGTCTGAATTACTTTATCGTCGGCTATACCACCCACTACCATATCATAGTCACTATCATCTTCGCCGGCGCGGCACTTCGACACAAATCTTAACCAAGCCTCATCATAAGAGTCAAATTGAAGAATTTTCCAATCGTCAAACTCAAATTCAAACTCAAATGTATTTATCCATGCTTCCTGACCTCTACGGATAAAGCGCTGACCATATTTGAGTGCTTGCTCCTCCAAAGAAGTAAGATAGAAACCTTTACCGAAATCGAGATAGTCTCGTGAATGGCCGGTATCAGGATTGGATATCGAGAGATTGGACGAATGGTATAACTTCATTGCGGTAATACTCCTTTCTGACGCATGTAATCTGTAAGGTCATCCATAAGATAGCGCGAACCGAAAGTGTGAAGTACATCATAAGAGGGTATGATGTAACCGTATAGTATACCCGAACTTTTAAGTCGTCGGTATACTTCACGCTGGCTTATTTTAAGCTTTTGTGATAACTTGCTAATACAATATGTCACAAACTCAAGCGTATTCTTGTCCATAGTGATTTACTCGCCGGTGAGGCGGAGCATTTCGGTGGGGTTGACGGGGTCGTTGGCTA
>CAYZFG010000079.1:0-11475 GCA_964477665.1 uncultured Staphylococcus sp. | reverse complement strand
CACGAAGAAGGCCGCAAGCTCGTTGCAGCAGGTCCCCACGTAGAAAAGTAATCACTGCGAAAAGTAATTACAGCGCGACCATAACCGCGCCTATCCCCTATACAGCCCTCGACCGCCCCGCGGCCGAGGGCTTTCCTTTCCCCACCCGGAGACAGACTCTGAGAATGTATTTAAAATTTACCTGTAGGTTAAACTTTTATATATATTTCTTGTTATTATAGTAATTCTTAGGTATCTTTGCAAATAATTTTACCCGCAGATAAAAAAATGGATATTCGCGAGATATACAAAGGATGCCTGTACAGCATCAAATTTGACGAAGCCGATACTGACGAATACAGCCGGGTACTTTCTTTATGGAAAGACCTCGACTATCTCGTTGACTTCTTCAAGGCCAACGCTAAATAGGTTGACCAACCGTTTTGGCGGGAAGCAGGATTGAATCCTGACACGCCCATTGCTTCAGCCGAGCGGGTAGCAAGCGAAGCAATCGTATTGGCGGCCCATATACATGACCTCGCGCAGAACGCCAACGATGGCGAAATCCCTGACTTCGAGGATTTCTTTCATCCGCTGGGAGGCAAATATTCGTATGTCAGCGAGTTGGAACCGCACAAATCATACGGCACCTTCCATCCCTCGCTGCTACGGCTGTATGCTATCAAGCTCGACCGAAACGTCTATCTGATTGTATTCGGGGGCATCAAACTCGGAAGCACCATTCAAAATTCTCCGGGATTGAAACAACAGGTGTTCAACCGCATTGACAATGTCATAACCTTCCTCAAAGCCAACGGCATATATGAGGGAGATGATATATAAACATAATTTTTACAGCTATGAAGTTCAATCTTGAAAAACTGCAACAACTCGCGCAGCCGCTCCCCGATAGTGAGCGGCAGCAAATGGAGTACCAGATAGAGAACCGGGACTGGCTTCTTCTGTCAGTAAGACTTGCGCTGAAAATCCGCAGCCTCATGGCAGCCGAGGGGATAAGCCAATCAGAACTCGCGCGCCGCATGGGCGTGACACCGGCGCAAGTTACCAAGATCTTAAGCGGACGGGAAAACCTCGGCTTAAAGACTATTGCCAAAGTTGAAGCCGCCTTGGGAAAGCCTCTTTTTTCTGTAGATATTGAAGCTCCACACGATGACGCGATACGCCGGAGCGTTACGTATGTTTCTTTCCCCATATTTATCAAGAGTCGACCCGTAGAGAAAAACCTCACTTCGGCCTACTCGCAATTTGACATTGTAGCACAAACCGCTTTAAGCTGATATGGAAACCTCGATACTTTTTAAGTTCGTCAAGATGGACTTGGTTCAGTTTGCCACCTTTACCGACGGTTACAAGGAAGAAGATACCGAAATGGAAATCTTCAACCGTTTTCAATTTGCATATAATTTTGAAGACCACCTTGTACTCTGCAAGACCATCATAGAACTGTCAAAACACGAAAAGCTCTTACTTAAAGCTGACTTTGACTGCCTCTTCAAGATTGACCCTGAAAGTGCATCAGCCATCGAGACCGCTACGGAAGCCACTATCCCCCAAGGCCTGCTTGCACAGTTGGCCTCGCTGTCTTACGGCTCCCTCCGCGGGGTAATCTATACAAAGGCGGCGGGCACTCCCCTCAGCAACTTCATTCTTCCGCCCAATGATGTCGCCTCATTCTTCAAAGAACCACAACGGTTTTTAAGAAACCGTTGATTACGGGAACCCTCACTTTCCCTGAGACCGGTGAAAAAAGATTTGGCGGATTGAAAAATATGTTGTAATTTTGTGGCCGGGTAAGTCCTACACGACCAGCTCCCCGAGAACTCCGCCAGGTCTTGATCGAAGCAACGGTATCGGGTTGTAGCGGTGCGATGTAGATCGCTTACCCTTTTTTGTATCACCACGCCATCTCCTTTGCCATGATTCTCAAGCAGTTGACACTGACCAACTTTAAGAATATCGCCGCGGCCGACCTTGAATTTTCGCCCAAGGTCAACGGTTTCCTCGGCAACAACGGCATGGGAAAGAGCAACCTCCTCGACGCTATCTACTACATGAGCCTCACCCGCAGCTTCACGCGCGTGCCTGACCGCATGCTCATGCGTCGCGGCGAGACGTTTACGATGGCCAAGGCTCTGTATGACCGCCGCGGCACAGCCGAGGAGCTGTCGCTGGGCATGGCCGAGGGCAAGCGCAAGAAATTTCGCCGCGGAGGCAAGGAATATGACCGGCTGAGCGCCCACATAGGGTCGTTTCCACTCGTGATGATTGCCCCGCAGGATATCGACCTGATACGCGGCGCCGGCGAGGAACGCCGCGCATGGATGGACGTGGTCATCTCGCAGAGCGATCCGGTATATCTCGACTCGCTCATCCGTTACGGTCGCGCCCTGGAGCAACGCAACTCCATGCTCCGCTCGGGTGTGGTGGACCACACGCTCTATGAGGCCGTGGAGTCGATAATGGACTTCACCGCCGCTACCATCCACTCTGCCCGCGCCCGCTGGGTGGAGGAGCTCACAGGCATCTTCCACCGTTACTACACGGCCATAGCCGGGGGCGATGAGGAGGTGTCGATAGCCTACGACAGCTCTCTCTCGCAGCCCGGGGTGACACTGACCACGCTGCTCGATGGCGCCCGCCGCCACGACGAGATAGTGAAGCACACCTCCGTGGGACCGCATCGCGACGACATAGAGATGCTGCTCGACGGTATGCCAGTGCGCCGCACCGGCTCGCAGGGGCAGTGCAAGAGCTTCACTATAGCCCTGAGACTGGCGCAATATGAATTTCTCAGCCGATCGACTGGTATGCGCCCGCTGCTGCTGCTCGATGATATTTTCGACAAGCTCGATGCCGGCCGCGTGGAGCGCATCGTGAGCGTGATTTCCTCTGACAGCTTCGGGCAGATATTCATCACCGATACTAACCGCACCCACCTCGACGAGATAATGTCGCGCGCGGCGGGTGACTACCGTCTGTGGCACGTTGACCACGGAAATTTTACCCCCGTGACCCACGATGAAACTCCAGCGCACTGACCCCGTAAGGCTCGGCGACTATGTCGACCGCGTGCTCTCGCAGGCCGGAATCTCTGACCGCCTCGACGAGCACCGCCTCTGCGCCCTGTGGCCCGAGATTGTGGGGCCGGGCATCAACCGCTACACCGTGCGCCGCTACGTGGATCGCGGCGTGCTCCATGTATATCTCACCTCGGCTCCGCTGAAAAACGAGCTGATGTTTAACCGCGCGGCACTGGTCAAGGCGCTCAACGATGCCTGTGGCCGCGAGGTGATAACCGATGTAACCATTCACTGATATGACACCCAAGAATCTTCCTGCCGATGCCAATTCCCGCGTGCCCGCCGCGCAGGGTCCTTTTCACCACTATATCCCGGTGCAGATACGTTTTACCGATATCGACGCTCTGGGCCATGTAAACAATGCCGTGTATATCAACTACTTCGACCTGGGCAAGACCCGATACTTCGAGGACGTGATGAATGGCGGCATCAACTGGCACGACGTGGGTGTGGTGATAGTCAATATCAACTGCTCATATTTCGCCCCCACGCTCTTTGAGGAGCCGGTGGAGGTGATGACCAAGGTCACAGAAATAGGCACCCGAAGCCTCCACATGGAGCAGCGCCTCATCAATACCGAGACGATGCAGACCAAGGCCGTGTGCTACACCATTCTCTCGGGCTTCAGCCGTGAGACAATGAAGTCGGTCGAAATCGCACCCGAGTGGGTGGAGGCTCTTGAGAAATACGAAGAAACGAAGCTCACGCGATGACCCCTCGCCGCGACATCCCCGAAGGTTTTGCCGAGGCCTGCCGCTCACAGCTCGGCGCTGAGGCCGCTCCGCTACTCGACGCCCTGAGGTGTGGCGAGGCGGGGAGAGCCGTGCGCCTGAACCCGGCCAAGCCGTCGGCACTCGTGCCCGAGGGTGAGGCAGTAGAGTGGTGCGACGGAAGTGTTAGGCTCGAAGCCGATGCCCCCTCCGTGACGCTCGACCCGCTCTTCCATGCCGGAGCATATTACGCGCAAGATGCCTCGTCGATGATCGTAAAGACCATCGTGAAGCATATCGCAGGTGATGAACCGCTCGTGGCTGTGGACGCATGTGCGGCTCCCGGCGGCAAGACCACCGCAGCAATCGACGCCCTACCTGCCGGCTCGGTCATGATAGCCAACGAAATCGTCCCGGCCCGCTGCGCCATATTGCGCGAAAATCTCCTGAAATGGGGTTATCCCGCTACCATAGTGACCCGCGGCGATACGGCTGCCCTCGCCCGCCTTGGCGAGACAGCCCACATCATCATCGCCGACGTGCCTTGCTCGGGCGAAGGGATGATGCGCAAGGATGCCGATGCCATCGCCCAGTGGACTCCGCGGCTCGTGGATGATTGTGCCCGGCTTCAGCGCGAGATAGTGGATAATCTCTGGCAACTGCTGCGCCCCGGCGGCTACATGATATACTCCACATGCACATTCAATCGCCACGAAGATGAGGAGAATGTGGCCTACATCATCGAGGAGCTCGGTGGTGAGCCCGTGGCTATACCGGATCTGCCCGAGTGCATAGCCCGCGGAATCGACACGCCTTATCCCTGCTACCGCTTCATGCCCCACCGCCTGCGCGGAGAAGGGCTATTTGTGGCCGTGATAAAGAAGCCCGGCAGCAGCGCGCCTGATACCTTCTCATCACCCCGCAAGAGGGAAGCCCGCAATCGCAAGTCCTCCCCGGCGCGTGAAGCGGTGGAAAAATGGATTGACTATCCCGGGCCGCTTGCCGTGACGGAAACTGCCGATGCCGTGTCGCTTTTCCCCGAAGCGTGGATGCCGCTGCTGAAGCGCGTGGAGCGCGTGACCACGGTGGTACAGGCCGGCGTTACCGCTGCCTCCATTAAGGGACGCGACATAATTCCTCACCATGGGCTGGCCATGTCGGGCGCACTGGCGCGAGGAGCGTTTCCCGAAGTTGAGCTTTCACTCGACGATGCCCGCGACTTTCTGCGCCGCAACACCCTTACCCTGCCGCCCGACACCCCGCGCGGCTGCGTATTAGTGACTTACGGTGGTCTTCCGCTCGGCTTCATGAAGCATTTAGGCAACCGCTCCAACAATCTTTACCCCGCTGAATATCGTATTAAATTCCTCTGAAATACATCTACCATGAAAAAGTCTCTTGTAATCATCTTTACCCTCCTCTGTACACTCGCCGTAAATGCCGCCACGCCCCAGCTTATAGGCCGACGCGGAAGTGCCTACGGCGTGGAAAATTCCAAGGAAGCATTCCGCAACGGCGCCCGCATGGGGTTTGACATGATGGAATGTCACGTGCGCCTGACCGCCGACTCGGTCTATGTGGCCGCCCACGACGGCAAGACCGCCCGCCTCGGTGGCAACATGAAAATCGCCTCCTCAACACTCCCCGAGCTTCTTACCGAGACTTACACCCAGACCATCGACGGCAACACCTACACCGGCCGTCTGCTCACCGTGGCTGACTATCTCGACTTCTGCCGCGACAACGGCAAGACTCCGCTTCTCCACCTCAAGGTGATGGGCAAAAACGATGCCGACATCTCGCCCCTCCCCGGGCTGGTGGCGCTGGTAGATAGCCTCAACCTGCGCGAGGAGTGCGTGATGCTGACATCGTCAAAGGCTTACGCCGATTACTTTCTCAAAGAGGCGCCCGGACTGAAGGTGGTGTTTCAGGCCGACGGCAAGTGGCGCGAACTCGCTCCGTGGATCATCGAGCGCAATCTCGATGTGGACATCAAGCAGGATTTCATTGACCGCGAGTGCATCGACACCTTCCACGGCGCCGGGCTTAAAGTGATGACCTGGACCGTCAACGACCTCGCTGACTATCTCCGCCTCAGTGACCTGGGTGTCGACCTGATGATCACCGACGTCCTCGGCCCGAAAAGCATAGGTCAAAGGCCAGAGTGACGAGTTAATAACGAATAAGTGGCGAGCCGAGACTTAATCTATCTCCCCCGCCACTAATTATTTCACCGTGACTACTTAAGCTAAATACCTTAGGAAAACCGGAATCATCGAAAGAATTACTATAAACCACACTCCCATTAACTTCGGGTAGTCTTTTGCTTTATACAGATAAGGAGTAGCAACCGCAGCGAATATAAGTAGACTCGAATAGCCTACGATTAAGCACCACGTAAATACACTTCCTTTAGCAAAAGGACCTACACACATTGCTACTATTGCCGGAAGCAACCACAAAAGGAGTTTGGGCGGCACTATCTTCACAAATTCATTATTCTCCATAGTCAGTAGCTTTCTTAATTAGTACTCAACTACATAACCATATTGCAGCATACAATGTTTATAATCATTTAATATAGTAATAGCCGAGCACACCATTCCTACCGCATCCGCCGTAGCTAATAAGTCAGTACCATCCGTTAAAATTGCTACCAATCCTGCAATTCCAAGAACTAACATATTAGTTATAGGGACATCGCTTTGCAAATATCCTCTACCCACAAATGGGATGCCAAAAGGGCGCCCGAAGGTCGCCGATTTACTAGTAGCCGCGGCCACCGTAGCCTTGCGGAGGTGTCCGCGGTAGTAATGCAAATTGCTGATAGGCGCCCGTAAGGCCGCCGATTGAGGCTGCTCTGCACGGCTCTACAATCGGCGGCCTTCGGACGCCATTTTATCTAACTATCAACACATTCCCCGGACGCCTCCGCAAGGCTCCGGCAGCCGGGGCTACTAGTAATTCGGCATCCTACGGATGCCATCTTCTTTCTATTTGCGGGTATAAGATATTCATAAGGCGGCGTTCCTACGACGAAAAATAAAATTTTTGAATTACATGGGGCTACATAGGTTGTTAGCCGCGAGCTTTAGCGAGCGGGGGTGGGTCGGTCGGGCTTGCGGCCGAGCAGGCGGTTAAGGATCTTGATGATGCGGGCCAGTGTTGTGAGAATTTTTTGGAACATAGTATTATAGTTTTTGGGGTTAGACGACGCAAAATTACCCCCGGCCGAGGGGCGATTTTTGCGATAACGGACCATTTAAGGAAATTTTTCGTTAAATCGTTAAAAAAGTCTGTACAAATGAACCTAAGATTGCGGAAATAGTTGTAATTTTAGGTCGAATTTCCAAAACACTACAATATATGAAATTTTTAACAGACGAAAAGCTTGTGATTGTCGGTGCAGCCGGCATGATCGGTTCTAACATGGCGCAGACCGCCATCATGATGGGTCTTACTCCCAACATCTGCTTATATGACCCCTATGCACCGGGTCTCGAAGGCGTAGCTGAAGAGCTCTACCACTGCGGATTTGAAGATGTCAACATCACCTTCACTTCCGACATCAAGGAAGCTCTCACCGGCGCCAAGTATATCGTCAACTCAGGTGGTGCCGCCCGTAAAGCCGGCATGACCCGCGAAGACCTTCTCAAAGGCAACGCCGCTATCGCCGAGGAATTCGGTAAGAACGTGCGCGAGTATTGCCCCGATGTGAAGCACATCACCATCATCTTCAATCCTGCCGACATCACCGGCCTCATCACCCTGCTCTATGCCGGCGTGAAGCCCTCATGCGTGACTACACTCGCCGCTCTCGACTCTACCCGCCTGCGCAGCGAGCTCGCTAAATACTTCAAGATCGCCCCTGACAAGATCACCAATTCCCGCACCTACGGCGGCCACGGTGAGCAGATGGCTGTATTTGCATCCACTACCCTTGTCGACGGCAAGCCCCTCAACGAAATCATCGGTACCGAGGCTCTTCCCACCGAAGACTGGAACGCACTGAAGACCCGCGTGATCCAGGGCGGTAAGAACATCATCGACCTCCGCGGCCGCTCTTCATTCCAGAGCCCCTCTTACGTGTCGATCGAGATGATCGCCGCAGCTATGGGTGGCAAGCCCTTCCGCTGGCCTGCCGGCACATACGTCAACAATGACCGCTACTCCCACATCATGATGGCCACCGAGACCACTATCTCCAAGGACGGTGTAGTTGCCAAGCCCCTCACCGGCACCCCCGAGGAAATGAAAGAACTCGACGAGAGCTACAAGCACCTCTGCGCCCTCCGCGACGAGGTTATCGCCATGGGCGTAATGCCTCCCATCGACCAGTGGAGCAAGCTCAACCCCTACCTCGACGAGAAGACCTGCTGATAGCATCACTACACGTCGCATAATACACTCGGTCCCGGCGCCCACCGCCCCGGGACCGATTTTTTTTCAAAAAAATTTCACTTTCAGTGAACCATTTCCCTACCCATCCGTTATTAAGGTATAGTTACTAACATTTGCACTGTGTTTTCATGGTATTAGATTTAAGGTTAAAGCACTAACGGGCTGTCGCGACGACAGCCCGTTGGTGTTTTTATATATGGAACGGGGGAGAAAGAATTTAGAATTTAAAATTTAGAATTGGAAAGATAATTTTCCATTTTAAATTTTCAATTCTCATGCCCCTCCGGTTTCTTGCGGTGGGCGAGGATGTATTGGGCGATCTGGACGGCATTGAGGGCGGCGCCTTTCTTGATCTGGTCGCCTACGAGCCAGAAGGTCACACCACCGTCGCGGGAAAGGTCCTTGCGCAGACGGCCTACGTATACGGGATCCTGACCGGTGACATCCTTAGGCATGGGGTAAAGCATCTCGCCGGGATTGTCGACTACCACGAGGCCGGGAGCGGCATTGAAGGCTTCACGCACGGCATCGACGGTGAGAGGGCGCTCGGCCTCAACCCACACTGCTTCGCTATGGGCGCGCATCACAGGCACTCGCACACACGTAGCGCTGACGTCGAGCCCGGGGGCATGCATGATTTTCTTGGTCTCGTTATACATCTTCATCTCCTCCTTGGTGTAGTCATTGTCAGTAAACACGTCGATATGGGGGATGAGGTTGAAGGCAAGGCGATGGGCAAACTTCTCTACCTTGGGTTCCTCGCCGGCCTGCATGGCGCGGTGCTGCTCGATGAGCTCGTCCATGGCGGCGGCTCCGGCACCGCTGGCAGCCTGATAGGTGGCCACGTGCACGCGGGTGAGGGGTGCGATGTCAGCGATAGGCTTGAGGGCTACTACGAGGATGATGGTGGTGCAGTTGGGGTTGGCGATAATGCCGCGGGGAGCGTTGAAAGCGTCGTCGCCGTTGACCTCAGGCACTACCAGAGGAACATCATCGTCCATGCGGAATGCGCTGGAGTTGTCGATCATCAGGGCGCCATGCCGGGTGATGACGTCGGCAAACCGGCGCGACGTGCCCGCTCCGGCTGAGGTGAAGGCAAAGTCGATACCCGAGAAGTCGCTCTCCTCGGTAAGCTCCTCGATCACATAGTCACGGCCGCGAAACGCGATGGTCGAGCCCGCGCTGCGCTTTGAGCCGAAGAGACGGAGACCGCCGTCGGCATCGATAGGGAAATTCTGCTCGTCGAGCACACGGAGAAATTCGTGGCCCACGGCGCCGCTGGCGCCTACTATTGCTACTTTCATATATAAAATTCTTCGATAATGTCGTTAAAATGTTCGTGGATAATCTTGCGGCGCATCTTGAGCGTATTGGTCAGCTCGCCGAGCTCCATGGAAAATTCGCGCGGAAGGATGGCAAACTTCTTGATCTTTTCATATCCGGCAAATCCCTTCTGAAGCTCCTCGATGCGGGCGGCTATCATATTGTTGACCGCATTGTCGAGCACGAGCTCGTGATCGTCGGCATAACGGATACTGTTTTTATCGGCCCAGGCGCGCAGTGCGGGGAAATTGGGCACGATAAGCGCGCTGACAAACTTGCGCTCGTCGCCTATCACTGCTATCTGCTCTATATACTTGTCCTCGGTGAGGCGCGTCTCGATAGCCTGCGGGGCGATATACTTGCCATTGGAGGTCTTGAAGAGATCCTTGATGCGCTCGGTGAGGGTGATGGCGCCGGTGGAGTCGATAAATCCGGCGTCGCCGGTGCGGAACCATCCGTCGGCCGTGAAGGCTTCAGCCGTGGCCTCGGGCTTGTTGTAATACTCCCTCATCACCGTGGGGCCCTTGATCAGTATCTCGTCATTGTCGCCTATCTTCACCTCCACTCGGGGGATAGGAGTGCCTACGGTGCCTATCTCGTAGTCAACGTCGGGGTAGCAGCTCACGGTGGCGGTTGTCTCAGAGAGGCCGTAGCCCACCACGATATTTATGCCGCAGGAGATGAAAAATTCAGCGATAGTGGCCGATACGGGTGCTCCGGCGGTGGGAAATATCTTGCCGTTGTCGATGCCTATGGCGGCGCGCAGCTTGGCAAAGATGGTGCGGTTGAAGAAATTGTATTGCCATGCAAGGAGCGCAGGGGCTTTCTTGCCGTGGCGACGGTAGTCGAGGTTATAGCTGCGGCCTACCTTCAGGGCGTGGCGGGTGAGGGAGCGCACCACGGGAT
The DNA here is from genome assembly GCA_964477665.1 of uncultured Staphylococcus sp. Taxonomy (GTDB): domain Bacteria; phylum Bacteroidota; class Bacteroidia; order Bacteroidales; family Muribaculaceae; genus Duncaniella. Next base: position 1,055 of record CAYZFG010000079.1, on the reverse strand, counting down.
TCATGCCGGCAATCTTCTCCTGCACGGCGGTGTAGACCTTTTCCCAGAAGCGGGGCACGGAGCACATGCACGTGGGGCGCACTACCTGAATGGCTTCCTGTATCTTCTTGGGGTCGCGGTTTACGCTCACCTTTATGCCCATATAGAGGCAGAAGTAGCTCCATGCTTTCTCAAAGATGTGGCTCAGGGGGAGAAATGCCATGGAGGTATCGCTGTCGCTGAGCATAGTCAGTCGCTCCACGTGGCTCTGAAAGCAGGCGTTGAAACAAGAGTGGGGAAGCACGGCGCCCTTGGGCTCACCGGTGGTTCCGGAGGTGTAGACGAGGGTGGCGATATCGTCGGGGGCTGACTCGGCGGTGAGCTTGGCTACCTGAGCTTTGACTTCTGCTGAAACATTCCGGCCGAGAGCCATGAAGTCGTCCCAGAGCATGGTGATCTTGTCAGACGGATCAATGTTGATTTTCTTTATCACCACGATATGGCGGAGCGTGGGGCACTTCCTGGCTGCTTCGCGAGCTATGCAGTATTGGGTATAATTGCCCGCGAAGAGCACTTCACACCCGGCATCATTGATGATATAGACCACCTGGTCGAGGCTGCTTGTGGCGTAGATGGATACCGACACGGCGCGTATGTCGTAGCCGGCCATGTCGCATACGAGATTCTGGGGACGGTTGGCCGAGAAGGTGGCCACGCGGTCGCCGGCTTTCACGCCGAGGGCTACCATAGCGCAGGCGGCCGTGTCGACATCGTCGGCAAAGGTATTCCAGGCTATGTCGTGCCACTCGCCTTGGCTGTCGGGGGCGGCAAGTGCCGCGCGACTACCGTATTTTTCAGCACCGCGGCGGGCGAGGCCTGTAAGAACATTGCTCATAATAAATGTTATGTTTTGAATTTGCAGCCACAAAGTTAGTTGTTTTTCATGGGGCAGAGGGCAAAAAGGCGGTGGAATTGTCCTTTTGTTAACATATATTATTAAATTTGCAAGCAAGTTGAACCTCCGGAAGTTTGACACAATCGAATGAAAAAATAATTTAATGAATTGTTGCACAGTT
>CAYZFG010000078.1:0-11690 GCA_964477665.1 uncultured Staphylococcus sp. | reverse complement strand
ACTCCACACTATTATAAATCGCGAGCATCATACCGCAAAGTTAGCAAAAACTCGCCGCCCGCCCAATCATAAATCATGAATGGTGAATCATAAATCATTTAAAATTTGTGAATAAGACGCAAAATGAGTTAAGAATATTTGTATAGGTGGAGAATTTTGCGTTACTTTGCACTTGCTTTTGTGGCACATCCTTGAAAGCGTCTAAATAAGATGCAGTTAGGCGCGATATGAGACGTGAGATGGCGGCCACAATCAAGCACTCACAGCAATATTAAGAAACAAAAGAGATAAAAAACCAACAGCCATGTCAAGAGTTTGTCAAATCACAGGCAAGAAAGCCATTGTGGGCAACAACGTGTCGCACTCGAAGCGTCGCACCAAGCGCAAATTCAATGTGAATCTCTTCAACAAGAAATTCTATTGGGTAGAAGAAGGCGCATGGATTGTGCTTACCATCTCGGCCGCCGGTCTCCGCACCATCAACAAGAAAGGCCTTGATGCCGCTATCAAAGAAGCCGCCAACAAGGGTTATTTAACTGAAATCAAATATTTAGACATTTAATAGAAGATGGCAAAGAAAGCTAAAGGTAATCGCGTTCAGGTCATCCTCGAGTGCACCGAACACAAGGCAAGCGGTATGCCCGGCACCTCGCGTTACATCACCACCAAAAACCGCAAGAACACTACCGAGCGTCTGGAGTTAAAGAAATATAACCCCATCCTCAAACGAGTAACCGTACACAAAGAAATTAAATAATACCTTCCCATGGCAAAGAAAACAGTCGCAACTCTGCAAAAAGGTGAAGGCCGCACCTACAGCAAGGTCATCAAAGTGGTTAAGTCACCCAAGACCGGCGCTTACACCTTCCAGGAACAGATGGTTCCCAACGACGCTGTAAAGGATATCCTTAAGTAATCCTCCCTCTACGCGTCAATATCTCTTAAGATATCACTGAACAATTTTATCCTATACCGTTCACCCCTGCGCGCACTCAGCCGAGACTGCCACAGGGGTGAATGATTTGTGACGGATTGATTCACGACATCCTGTACGGGACGTCGCTCACGCATCGGCTTGTAGGGACGTCGCTTCGCGACGTTTCGCGCAGAAGCCAATGATAACCCTTTGCGTCACAGAATAATAGCTTATCACACCGCCCGGAAACGTCGCAAAGCGACGTCCCTACGATCAATGAGCTGCCCCCGGGAATACTTTATAACTCATCACTCTGACCTCTGACCTCCCCCACCTCTTCCCTATGCCTTCCATCCTCCGCACGCTCGCTGTCATGGCGACGCTTATGATTTCCATTTCATCCGCTGCAGCCGACGATAAACCGCTGCAGCGCGGCAGCCACACCCGATTGGGAGCAAGGTACCTGTCGACCGACAGCGCGCTGGAAGTCATCGTGGCCGGTAAGAAGCAGTATTACAATCCCTTTGATTCCGTAACGCGCGACCGCGACATCCTCTCGCCCAAGAGCATCAACATCCACCCGTCGGGCAAGAAGTTTTACGTAAATTCTCTGGAAGGGGGTCGCACGGTAGTCTACGATATGACCACCTCACGCAAGACGGCTACCATAAGTCATCAGATAGGGCCGGAGCACCGCAAGCTGTGGGCCGACGACGGAGGGATGTTTCCTTTCACCCATAATGTGGATCGCGCCGATGTCAACCGCTTTATGGGGCGCCCAGTGGAGAGCACTTTTTCTCACGACGGCCGTTACCTGTGGATTCCCTACTACCGCCGCAGCTTCGACATCAACGCTCAGGATCCGTCGGCCATCGCGGTAGTCGATACCCGCACCGATTCCATAATCAAACTCTTCGCCACCGGCGCGCTGCCCAAGATGATAGCCACGTCGCCCGACGGCCGGTATATCGCCGTGGCTCACTGGGGTGAGAACACCGTAGGAATCATCGACATAGCCTCGCCCAATCCTGACGGCTGGCGCTACAAAGCTTGTATCCCCATCGACTACAAGCTCAAGCTCAACTATAGCCTCACCGAACCCGTAGACCGCGACAACGGCTCAGGCCACGCCCTGCGAGGCACCGTCTTCACGCCCGACGGGCGCTATGTGCTCATCGGTTGCATGGGCGGAGGGGGCATCGCGGTGATTGACCTCGCCTCGATGAAATACCTGGGGAAAATCTACGGCATGAAGCCCAACATACGCCATCTCGTCATCGCCGACAACTATCTCTATCTCAGCGCCAATCGCTCCGGCCACATCCAGCGCATGCCTCTGAGCCGCATCTACGAGGCAATCGGCAATATCCGCGACCGCGCCGTGACGCTCACCGGCTGGGAGACGGCACAGGTGGATAAGGGAGCGCGCACCATCTCGGTGACGCCCGACGGAAAATATGTGATTGCGGCATGTAATGTGGCCTCGACGGTGGTAATCGTGGACACGCGCACCATGAAACGCATCGCCACCATTCCGGCTGACTCTTTCCCGGTGGGGATGGATCTCTCGGCCGACGGCAAGCTGCTTTTCGTGACCTCACAAGGTCGCAAAGACTACACCTATGCCGGCAACTGCGTGACTATCTACAGATTAAAACCTGTCAAGCAGAATTAATCCTCGGCAGCCTCCTCTTCGGCTGAATTGTAGCGCACGTGATTGAGGGCGCGGAGCACGTTGCACAGCGGCTGGCTCCAGTAAGCTCCGAAGTCTTCCTTTACAGCGGCCAGCGGCCCGGTCATCTCCTCAGGGTCGAGCTCGCGCACGGTGGAAATGAAATTGTAAAGCACCTGAAAGATGTCACACAATCCCTCGGATATACTTGCAGCGATGGGCGTATCGGAATACTTCATATCTTCCTCAAACACTTCAAGATACACATCGTCGGGACCGAGCAGCGACTCCACATTGCGGCGCACGCTCTCGTAGTATTCCTCTTCGAGAAACGACGGGATATAGCTGTCATCATCATCGAGCGCCGTCACGTCAAGGTCAGTGGCGGCCATGTAGATGCGAGGCAGCAGTTTGAGCATGGTTCTTACAAATTCCTCGCGCGAGGTCTCGCGGGTGCGCTCCATCACCTGGCAATACTCGTTGGTGAGCGCTATAAATGATATGGCGTTGGGTGAAAGACTCATTGTTGTTTAAGATATAATCCGTTAGACTCTATATAATCATATACCCCCGGGGGCAGGAAAATGTTCATTTTCTTGCCGCGGGCAATGGCATTTCTCACCCACGTGCTCGACAGGTCACACACGGGCGCGTTGACAGTATCCACATTATCCTCATAGATGGGGGGCAGCGGATAGCCGGGGCGGGGATAGATGATCACACCGTAGTCGTCGATAATCTTCTGATAATCTTTCCAGTGGGAGAAATTTTTCCAGTTGTCGCTGCCTATGATGAGCTTGAAACGGCGGCGCGGATAGCGGCGCGACAGCAAGCGCAGGGTGTCGATGGTATAGCTGGGCTTGGGCATCGACAGCTCTATGTCACACACTTCCACCCCCTTGAGCGGCTTGACGGCTATGTCGAGCATCTGCAGGCGCTTGATGTCGGGCAGCAGCGCCGATGGGTTTTCTTTCAGGGGGTTAAGTGGCGACAGCACCATCCACACCTCGTCGAGGTCGGTAAACTGCTGCATGTAACTGGCTATCATTGCGTGGCCTATGTGGACGGGGTTAAACGAACCGCCGAGGAGGCCTATCACCGGATTTTCGCGTGACATCGGGAAAAGGTTTATGATTCACGATTCATGATTCATGATTTACGATTTATGATTCATGATTCATGATTTTAAATTTTAAATTCTCAATTTTTAATTATCTCGGCCACTTGGGCTACGGCATGAGAGAGGGTATCGTTGACGACCCGGTGGTCAAACTGCGGAGCGAAGTCCATCTCCCACTGCGCCTTGGCAAGTCGCTTTTCTATCCACTCCTGCTCCTCGGTGCCGCGACCTTCGAGCCTGCGGCGGAGCTCGGCGATGCTCGGGGGCATGATGAAAATCGAGAGCGCGCGGTCGCCGTAGAGCCGCTTTACGTTGAGCGCACCCTTGACGTCGATGTCGAGCACACAGTTGTGACCCGAGTGAAGTATGCGGTCAATCTCGCTGCGGAGCGTTCCGTAAAACCGGCCCGGATACACCTCCTCATATTCCACGAAATCGCCGGCCGCGATGTGAGCCTCAAAGTCGGGAGTGGTGAGGAAGTAATAGTGCACGCCGTCAGTCTCCCCTTCGCGCGGAGGGCGGTTGGTGGCCGAAACTGAAAACTGCATGTCGATGTCACCGCGCTCGCGCAGCGCATTGATTATCGTTGACTTCCCGCTGCCCGAGGGAGCTGAGAAAATTATGATACGTCCTTCAGCCATAATCACATAGCATTAAGCACCTGCTCCTTGATCTGCTCCAGCTCATCCTTCATGTCCACCACGATTTTCTGCATCATGGCGTGATTGCTCTTGGAGCCGAGCGTATTGATTTCGCGACCCATCTCCTGGGCGATAAATCCCAGCTTCTTGCCCTGACCGGCAGGACCTTCGAGGGTCTCGATGAAATACTTCAGATGCTGCGCCAGGCGCTGCTTCTCCTCGTTGACATCGAGTTTTTCGATATAGTAGATGAGCTCCTGCTCAAGGCGCGAGCGGTCATAATCCACGCTCACCACCTTTTCAAGAGCATCAGTGATGCGGAGTCTCACCTTAGCCACGCGCTCCTCCTCGTAAGGGGTAATCTCCTCAAGCAGAGCAGCTATGCGGGCTATTCTCACCTTGAAAAATTCTTCGAGCTTCTCGCCCTCGGCGCGGCGGTGGTGCATCAGCCCCTCCACTGCGCTCCCCACGGCCGAGATCACAGCCGCCTTTTCATCCTCATCGGCCTCAGAGCCTGAATCGGCCTTCATCGAGTCAGGGAAACGCAGCAGCGTGGCATACCAGTCGACGGGCTCGCCTATGCCGAGCGTAGCGGCCATCTCGTCGATCTGGCGCTTATAAGCCTCAATGACAGGAAGATTGAGCTTCATCACCGCCTCGGCCGATACGCTTTCGATAGTCACCGTCAGGTCTACCTTGCCGCGCTCCAGGCGTCGCGCCACGAGGTTGCGCACGTCAAGGTCTATCTCGCGCAGCGACGAGGGAATACGTGTCGCCACGTCCATCTGCTTGCTGTTGAGCGACTTGATTTCTACGGTTATCTTCTTATTCGGGATCTCTACTATGGCCCTCCCGAAGCCGGTCATTGAATATAGCATCGTGTGAGAATTTTTTTCTTTCGTGCAAAGTTAGCTAAAACGCGGTTAAATGCGTAACTTTGCGCTACATTTTTTTACACTATGCCCGTAATCCTTAATATAGAGACCTCCACATCAGTATGCTCGGCAGCCCTTACCGCCGAGGGAATGGTGCTCGCCCATCGCGAGAATTTCGACGGCCGCAACCACGCCGCCCTGCTCAGCGATTATATAAAACATTGTATCGACTTCGCGCGCGACAAGGAGATGAGCCTTGAAGCCGTGGCCGTGAGCATGGGTCCGGGTAGCTACACCGGTCTGCGCATCGGCCTCTCGGAAGCCAAAGGTCTTGCCTACGCCTTAGGCATTCCCCTAATCGGCATCAATACGCTCACGTTGCTGGCCACGGAGGCAATGTTTGAATACCATGACCTGCAGGGCGACGAGCTCTTCGCGCCCATGATCGATGCCCGTCGCATGGAGGTATACACCGCCGTCTACGACATGGCTCTGCAACCGGTCATGGAGCAGCGCCCGCTCATACTCGACGCTGATTCCTACGCCGAGTATCTCGCCGACCGCCGGGTGATATTCTGCGGCGACGGCTCCGCCAAGGCCCGCGACGTAGTCACCTCTCCCAATGCCATTTTCCTCCCCGACATCGTGCCGCTTGCCTCAGGCATGACTGCTCTGGCCGAGCGCGCCTATCTCCACCGCGACTTCCTCGACATCGCCTATTCCACCCCAAATTATATCAAGGAATTCCAGGCTACACGCCCGCGCAATCCCCTTGCGCAGTGCTGAGCGGAAAATTTAATTGAAATTACTCGGCTGAATATTTGATTATTCGATAATATTCCGCTAAATTTGCGATGTAATTGCTCCTTCATATCAGAAAACAATCATTTATTCAACATTAACCATAAAATCTTTTTATGAAAAAACTTTTACTCTCACTTGCGATGTTGCTCGGCTTCGTGGCCGTCAATGCCGCCACCGTGACAATCGACCCTACAAACTGGGATGGCAAATGGACCGGCGACGCCAAAGCCTGGACAGCCACTATTGATGGCTACACCATAAAGATGGACAAAGCCGGATCGAATTCTGATCTTATTGTACCTGACCAGTACTCTATGCGAGTTTATCAGGGTGCCACTCTTACCATCACCGCTCCCTCAGGCTCAGTGATGAAGAATATCACTTTCACTGTAGGTTTATACTCCAAGGGTACTGAAAACGCCCACGTATCTTACTCTACCGGCTGGACTCTTACCGGTAATGTAACTGACACAGAAGGTTCTACTTTCGGTGCTGTTTCTGATGGTCTTTCAACTTTCACCATGACCACCGCCAAGCAGATCCGCATCGCCAAGATCGAAATCTCCGACGAAGCAGGTGGCGAAACTCCCGTTGATCCCGACCCCGTAGTTCCCGATCCTGACCCCGTAACTCCCGGCGTGGATGGTGAAGTGACTGTAGCCCTTCCCTTCGCTGAATTCAAGAATATGCCCGGCGAGAACAATGTAGGCGGTTACACTTTCACTTTCGACAAGACTACCGGCACTACAGCTCCTCAGATTTTTGACAATGAGCTCCGCCTCTACGCTAAGAATACCCTCACCATCTCCGGTGTTAAAATCACCAAGGTTGTTTTCACTTTCTCTGAAGCTAACGCTAACCGTTATACCACATTTAATCCCTCCACCGGGGCTTACACCACCGCTCAGGCTGCCGGTGATACCGAGCTTACCTGGACAGGTGATGCTACTTCGGTAACTTTCACCGTAGGTGATAAGGCTACTATGGGTACCGACGGTGAAACTAAGGCCGGTCAGATCCGCCTCGCCAAGATCACCGTTTACGGTCAGGCCGGTGAAACTCCCGTTGATCCTGATCCCATCGAACCCGATCCCGTTGACCCCGACGGCGCTGTAATCCTCGCTAATCCTTTCGCTAACCTCACCGTTCCCGGTGTAAGCAATGTAAGCGGTTTCACTATTGATATTGAGAAACCTGAGTCAGCTAAGACCGCTCCTGCCATTAATAATAAGGGTGAACTCCGTATATATGCTGGCAATACTTTCACCGTTACTGGCAAGAAAGTGACTAAGATCGTATTTACATTTACCGCTGACAACTCTTACCGTTACACCACTCTCACACCCTCAACCGGCGCTTACACCACCGCTCAGGCTGAAGGCGACACCCAGATCACTTGGGAAGGTGACGCTACTACTGTGACTTTCACTGTAGGTGAGAAAGCTATCTGGGGTTCTGACGGCGCTGATAAGGCCGGCCAGATCCGTATCGAAAAGATTGCCATCTATGGCGAACCCGGTGAAGGTGGCGACGTGCCCCCCACTCCCCAGGGCGACAAGTATGAGAAAGCTACCACCCTCGCTTCAGGCTCTTACGTATTCCTCTGCGACGGTATGCTCGGTACTCCCGCTTCTGAATCATCTACTTACGGCCGCATCGGTCTCGTTAACGCCACTATGGAAGGTGACTTCGTAGTAACCGTAGAAAAGAATGCCTTCACCCTCGACGTTGCCGACGGTAAGGTGACCATCAAGGACTCTTATGGCCGCTACTACGGTATGGACAATGAGCACCTCACTTCATTCCAGTTCTACACCGAGCTCAACGAAGGTTGCTACTACACCTACGAATTTGTAGGCGACGGTATCAAGCTCACCAATACCCTCAACACCAACTGCATCGTATCGCAGACCAAGGGCGCCAACGGTACCTGGTACAACAACATCGCCCCTGCTGCCGATCCCACTGAATACAACCTCCCCGTGCTCTACAAGAAGTCATCGGCTTCTTCTATCTTCGAGGTTGTTGACAACGAAGACGCTCCCGTGGTTTACTACAACCTCCAGGGCGTACAGGTAGAAAATCCCTCAGCCGGCATCTACATCCGCCGTCAGGGCAACAAGACTACCAAAGTCCTCGTAAAATAATCCCATCCCCTTTCTATATGAGGAGGTAAGCCCGCGAGGGTTTATCTCCTTTTTTTATGCACCGCGACGACTGTATGGAGCGTGGGGGGAGAATTTAGAATTAAGAATTTAAAATTTAAAATAGAACAAGAATTTTTAATTTTCCATTTCATTGCCCCCGCCGCAGCGACCACGGCGATGAGTGACATAACGCATTGATCCTCACCGTCCTGTAGGGACGTTCCATGGAACGTCCGGCGGCGACAAGTGCGCGATTACGGCGATGTAATCGGCTTAACGTTAAGCTCTGCGAAGAATGGTGCGCGACTGGTATGGAGCGGGGGGCGCTGCCCCCCGCCGCAGCGACCACGGCGATAGATGGTGGATCGACATGTAGGGACGTCGCAGTGCGACGTTTCCGGGAAGCACAATGAGCTATTATTCTGCCACGCAATAAGTTACCATCGGCACTTCGAGGAAACGTCGCACAGCGACGTCCCTACATCCGGCGCACTATCTATCGCCGCCATACATAGCTCTCACTTTATAACTTATAACTTATAACTTATAACTTTGACCTATGAAAGCATGGGGATGACGCGGTGGAGGGCGGCGAGGAAGCGGTCACACTCCTCGATGGTATTGTAGGCGGCGAAACTGGCTCGCACTACTCCTTCCACTCCGAGGGCGTGCATGAGCGGCTGCGCGCAATGGTGGCCGGTGCGTACGGCCACACCGAGTTGGTCGAGAAGCATGCCCATATCATAGTGGTGGATGTGACCTACGAGAAATGATATGATGGCACACTTGCCGGCCGTCGTGCCGAAGATGCGCATTTCCGGTATCTCCATCATGCGCTGAGTGGTATAGTCGAGGAGCTCGTGCTCATGAGCGGCTATCTTGTCGATTCCTACCGAGCGCATGTACTCGATAGCTTGGGCAAAAGCTGCGATGCCCACGAAATCAGGCGTCCCCGCCTCAAACTTATAAGGAAGCGCGGCAAAGGTGGTCTTCTCCCACGACACGCTCTCGATCATCTCGCCACCGCCCTGGTAGGGAGGCATTTTTTCGAGTAATTCGCGGCGACCGTAGAGCACGCCCACGCCCGTGGGACCATACATCTTGTGAGCCGAAAAGGCGTAGAAATCAGCGCCGAGAGCCTGCACGTCGATATCAAGATGAGGCACCGCCTGAGCGCCGTCGACCACCACAGGGATGCCGTGGCTATGGGCAAGGGCTGTGATTTCTGCTATGGGATTGACGGTGCCGAGCACATTGGAAGCGTGGCACACGGATATAAGCCGCGTGCGAGGAGAAATCAATCGGCGCAGAGCCTCCATGTCGAGCGAGCCGTCGGCCGTCACCGGCACCACCTTGATAGTAAAGCCTTTACGCTTCTGAAGGAGTTGCCACGGCACGATATTGCTGTGGTGCTCCATATCGGTGAGAATCAATTCATCACCCTCGCCGAGCACCATGCCGCCAAACGATGCGGCTACTAAATTAAGGGCCTCAGTGGTGCCGCGGGTAAAGATTATTTCCTCCACTTGCGGCGCATTGATGAAATCCTTCACGCTGCGGCGCGTGGCTTCGAGGAGCTCGGTGGCCTCCACCGAGAGAGTGTGTACCCCGCGGTGCACGTTAGCCTTCGTGTGGTAATATCCGGCCGTGATTGCATCGACCACGCAGCGGGGAGTCTGCGACGTGGCCGTATTATCGAGATACACGAGCGGGCGGCCGTTGACCTCGCGGTCGAGAGCCGGAAAATCGCTGCGTATTTTAGCTACATCATACATTTTCAGAAGTCTCCTTTCCGCCGTCGCCTATCGCGCAGCCCTCACACATGTCAGTGCCGGCGAAACGGCGCTCCACGAGGTGGCGCAGACGGTCGGCCACGCCGGGCACGGCCACGGTATCGACCACGTCGAGCATAAAAGCCTGCATGAGCATGGTGCGCGCCTCAGCCTCGGGAATACCGCGCGAGCGCATGTAGAAAAGCGCCTCATTGTCGAGCTGACCCGTCGCAGCGCCGTGGGAGCACTTCACGTCATCGTTATAAATCTCAAGTTGCGGGCGGGTGTGCATGCGAGCGCCCGAGCTGGCAAGAAGGTTGCGGTTGGTCTGGTAAGCCTCGGTGTACTGCGACCCGGGCGACACCACTATCGTACCCTCAAATGCGCCTTGCGCCTCATCGTCAAGCACATACTTGAAAACCTGATCGCTGTGGCAGCGGCGGGCGAGGTGGGTCACATTAGAGCTGTTGTCGATATGCATCTTATGCGAACCGATCGCCATACCCGCGAGGCGGCAGTCGGCTCCCTCGCCGGTGAGGGCGACGTTCCACTCGTTGCGCACGGTGCCGGCCGTCAGTGTGGCCGACGTAAGGGTAAGCTGCGACCCCTCGCGCTGATCCACCCACGTCATGGCGTGGCGGGTGGTGGTAGCGCCCGATTCCTCTATCATGCACATTTTCAGGCTCGCGCGCGGTGCAAGAAATATCTCCATCACCTGCGAAGCGAGATAGTTGCGCTCGGAATCCTGAGTGTGGTCACACACGAGCACCGATGCCTCAGCACCCTCTTCGAGCACTATCAATATGCGGCGCACGCCCATAATATCGCTTGGCGCCGCGAAGATGTCGACAAGCTGCAGTGGGCGCTCTACCTTCACGCCGCGGGGCACGTAGATAAAGGCGCCGTCGCGGGCAAGCAGAGTGTTGAGCGCCGCAGGCACATTATCGAGATCGGCGAGCTTGCCGTAATATTTCTCCACGAGCTGCGGGCGCGTGATGGCCGCATCGCGCAGCGATGTAAAGATCACCCCCTCGGGCAACCGCTGGCGCAGGTGCTTGACGGGCATAAACGAGTCGTTGAGTATAAATCCCATCATGGTCGACACAGCCGGCACGTCGCACTTAAACGACCGCGCCACGTCCACCGGGATATTTATACCTATCATATTTATGCCATAGTCAGGCGCCATCATATCCTCTACTGAGGTCTTCTCGTAGCCCTCGTCGGATTTATCGGGCAAGCGGGCGCCGCGCAGAGCATCGAGCGCCGCGGGACGCAGGGCGTTCATCACCGGAGCCGACGCATCGTCGAGCGCCGGAGCGGCACCTATATATATATCGAGATACTGTTTAAGCGCGTTCATCGTCAATTTTCCTCCTTGATCCAGTCATAACCCTTCTCCTCAAGCTCCAGGGCGAGCTCGGGACCGCCGCTTTTCACTATGCGGCCCTTGTAGAGCACGTGCACGAAATCGGGCTTGATATAGTCGAGCAATCGCTGATAGTGGGTGATGACGATGGTAGCGTTTTTATCGGTCTTGAGCTGGTTTACACCGCCGGCCACTATGCGCAGGGCGTCGATGTCGAGGCCTGAGTCGGTCTCGTCGAGTATCGAGAGGCGCGGTTCAAGCACAGCCATCTGGAAAATCTCGTTGCGCTTCTTCTCGCCGCCTGAGAATCCCTCGTTGACCGAGCGCGAGGCGAGCTTGTTGTCGAGCTCCACTATGGCGCGCTTCTGGCGCAT
>CAYZFG010000077.1:0-11885 GCA_964477665.1 uncultured Staphylococcus sp. | reverse complement strand
CTGCAAACTTTGCGCCTGATTTTTAACATTTCAACGGACTTTTGCGACTGCCCCGTTTTAGATTTGTAACACAGCACTTTGATGGTTCCATTCATTTGGTTTACCGGTTTACATCTCGGTTTACAGAAAACCGTAAACTGTGCTGTAAACTGAAGTATATAAAAGAAGAAAAGCAGTCAGACTTTCATCTAACTGCTTGATTTTCTGTGATCCGCCTGGGGCTCGAACCCAGGACCCCAACATTAAAAGTGTTGTGCTCTACCAGCTGAGCTAGCGAATCAGAGCTTTTTACCCGGGGGCGGCGCGAGGCTGTCACCCGAAAAGCGATGCAAAGGTAGAGGTTATTTTTGAGTTGTGCAAGTTTTTTGCGAAGTTTTTTTGCGGGGTGGGGTGGAAATTTTTTATTTTTGATTTCCGCTTGATTTTGATTACCTTTGCAGTTGCTAATACCTGTACCAAATGTGCGTTGCTGTATTTATTGATGGATATGAGTCGCCGGGTTGCTCTGTGAGCAGTCAGGCGCGATGCTTATGCACGCGTTAGGGTAGGGCACAGTAGAAAATTTTTAACCTCATAATATATTGATTATGGTAAACTTTTCACTTGAGGGCCGCGTGGCTCTCGTCACCGGAGCGGCTTACGGCATTGGACTTGCCATTGCTACTGCGTTGGCTCAGGCCGGTGCGAAGATCGTGTTTAACTGTTCGCGTCAGGAGACTGTTGACCGCGGCATGGCTGCTTATAAGGAGCTTGGTATCGAGGCCAAGGGTTATATATGCGATGTGAGCGACGAGGAGGCTGTCAAGGCTATGGTGGCTGACATCGAGGCTACCGTGGGCACGATCGATATTCTCGTCAACAATGCGGGTATCATCAAGCGCATTCCTATGGAGGATATGAGCGTTGAGGATTTCCGTCGCGTGGTGGACGTGGATCTCGTAGCTCCATTTATCGTGGCTAAGGCTGTGATACCCGGCATGATAAAGAAGGGTCACGGTAAGATCATCAATATCTGCTCGATGATGAGCGAGCTTGGCCGCGAGACTGTAAGCGCCTACGCTGCCGCTAAGGGTGGCCTGAAGATGCTTACACGTAATATCTGCTCGGAGTACGGTGAGCACAATATCCAGTGCAACGGTATCGGCCCGGGCTATATCGCTACTCCTCAGACTGCTCCGCTGCGCGAAATACAGCCCGACGGTAGCCGCCATCCTTTTGACCAGTTTATCATCTCAAAGACTCCCGCCGGCCGCTGGGGTACTCCTGAGGACCTGATGGGCCCGGCAGTGTTCCTTGCATCGGATGCATCGGATTTCGTGAACGGTCACGTGCTTTATGTCGACGGCGGTATTCTTGCCTATATCGGCAAGCAGCCTAAATAAAGATAAGCCGTTATGGATATTATCAAAGATATATTTGCCTACGTCATAGCCCTCGGCGCGGCTGTGATGATGCCCGTGATATTCACTATCCTGGGTGTATGTATCGGCATTAAGTTTACCGACGCTTTCAAGTCAGGCCTCAAGGTGGGAGTGGGCTTCATAGGCCTCTCTATCGTGACGGCGCTTCTTACGTCGGCTCTCGGCCCGGCGCTCAATACGGTAGTGGGCCTGTATGACCTTCAGCTTCAGGTATTTGACATGGGCTGGCCTTCGGCCGCTGCAGTGGCTTACAATACTGCCGTGGGCGCTTTCATAATCCCGGTGTGCTTAGGTGTCAACCTGCTTATGCTTGTCACCAAGACTACCCGCACCGTGAATATCGACCTGTGGAACTACTGGCACTTCGCATTCATAGGTGCGGTGGTTTATTTCGTGATGGACGAGTCGCTCCTCTGGGGCTTCTTCGCCGCCATCATCTGCTACATTGTCACCCTCGTGATTGCCGATATGACGGCCAAGAAATTTCAGGACTACTATCCCGGCATGGACGGTATTTCTATTCCTCAGCCTTTCTGCGCCGGCTTCGTGCCCTTTGCCTGGGTTATCAACAAGGCTCTTGACTGCATCCCCGGTATCAATAAGCTCGAAATAGATGCTGAAGGCCTGAAGAAGAAATTCGGCCTTCTCGGCGAACCGCTTTTCCTCGGCGTAGTGGTGGGTATAGTCATAGGATGCCTCACATGCAGCACCTGGGACGAGATTGTAAACAAGATTCCTTACATCCTCGGTCTCGGTATCAAGATGGGTGCCGTGATGGAACTTATCCCCCGCGTGACGGTGCTCTTCATCGAAGGCCTGAAGCCTATCAGCGAAGCTACCCGCGCCCTTATCGCACGCAAGTTTAAGGGTGCTGAAGGCTTGTCGATAGGCATGACCCCGGCACTTGTGATCGGTAATCCCACTACTCTTGTGGTGTCGATTCTTCTCATCCCCGTGACTCTGATACTCGCCGTGGTGCTTCCCGGAAATGAATTCCTCCCGCTTGCATCGCTTGCAGGTATGTTCTACGTATTCCCCCTCGTGCTGCCTTTTACCCGCGGTAGCGTGCTCAAGACCTTTATCGTGGGTCTTGTAGTAATTACTATGGGACTTTACATGGTCACCTCGCTCGCACCCGCCTTCACGCTTGCGGCTAAGGATGTGTATGCCGTGACTCAGGATGCCGCAGTAGCAATCCCCGAGGGATTCCAGGGCGGTAGCCTCGACTTCGCTTCAAGTCCGCTCGCATGGCTTATCTACACGTTTACAGTTAATATTAAGGTGGTAGGAGCCGTGATACTTGCCGTGCTCACTCTCGGCATGGCTATCCTCAACCGCGTGCTTATCATCCGTAACCAGAACAAGATGATCGCCGAGGATTCCACCAAACTCCAGTCAATGGAATAAAACTTTAAAACTTACCATACAACAAAACATGAAAAAGATTTTTTCAACCCTCATGATGTCGGCCTGCGCAGTGGCCGCTATGGCTCAGACCGAATGTGTCAACATACTCCGCGCCGTGCACCCCGACGATTACAAGAATTATAATACCGAGCAGCTCCGCTCCCACTTCATGATGCCTCAGGTGATGGGCGACAACAAGATTCTGCTCACCTATTCGATGTATGACCGTATAGTCTACGGCGGCGTTATCCCCGTGGGCAAGACCGTGAAGCTCGAAACTATCGACCCTCTTAAGGCTGAATACTTCCTTGAGCGTCGCGAGCTCGGTGTGATCAATATTTCAGAAGGCGTGGGTATCGTGACCGTCGACGGCAAGGAATATGAACTCAACTGCAAGGATGCCCTCTATGTGGGCCGCGGTAACAAGGAAGTGACTTTCCGGAGCAAGGACGATGCAAAGCCCGCCAAG
The DNA here is from genome assembly GCA_964477665.1 of uncultured Staphylococcus sp. Lineage (GTDB taxonomy): Bacteria > Bacteroidota > Bacteroidia > Bacteroidales > Muribaculaceae > Duncaniella. The sequence continues at coordinate 8,588 of CAYZFG010000077.1, read as the reverse complement.
TTCTACCTCAACTCTACACCTGCTCATGCAGCCTATAAGACTCAGCTCATCACTATCGACGGCCGCAAGGGTTCGCTTAAAGCCAACCGCATCAAAGCCGGTTCGCTCGAAGAGTCCAACGACCGCGTAATCAATCAGCTCATCGTAAAGAATGTGCTTGAAGAAGGGCCTTGCCAGCTTCAGATGGGTCTTACCGAACTCATGCCCGGCAGTGTATGGAACACCATGCCCGCCCACACCCACGACCGTCGCGTAGAGTGCTACTTCTACTTCAACGTTCCCGGTGAAAACGCTATCTGCCACCTCATGGGTGAACCTCAGGAAAACCGCCTCATCTGGCTCCACAACGAGCAAGCCGTGATGGCTCCCGAGTGGTCGATCCACGCTGCTGCAGGTACCTCTAATTATATGTTTATCTGGGGTATGGGTGGTGAAAACCTTGACTATGGCGACATGGACAAGGTTGGCTATCTCGATATGAAGTAAATATCACATATCACATTATAAAAACTATCGGCCGGCGATGCATTGAGTGCAACGCCGGCCGACAGTTTATATGGCATTTTTACACAAAATCGCATGAAAATTCACATTTTTGATAAAAAATTGTGATTATTTCAGCGAAATTGATTATATTTGCAGTGTTATTACAGGTTAATGATTATTACCTACACCTAAATTTTACTTATAAAGTGTTAGTTGGTATATAGTTAATCGGCAATATCATAACAAGGAACATAAACCATTCAAACCATATTATTGCATGAAAAAATCTTTACTCCTAATCTTGACAGCAGCTGCAGGCATCGGCACTGCAACAGCTGGTATTAAAGAGCCGGTTATTTATCCCGAGGCATCGGTGCAACGCATCTCAGCCGACGGTAGCGTAGCAGTGTCGGAAATCTACGGAACGGTCAAAATATTTGATCTCGACAAAAATACTCAGGTTCAGTATGACGCCACCGACGATATGACTTCATATTACTCGCTCGGTCATGGCAACTGCGTGTCAAAGGACGGTTCGATCATCCTCATGAATACTTGTTACTCACCCCTTGATGCAGCTTACCTTGAAAACGGAAAATTTTTCCAGCTCAACGTTCCTGATGAGAACAAGGATAACCTCACTAACGGCGTGACCCCCGACGGCTCGCGTATATGCGGTTCGGTAGGTATGCACGAGATGACATTTGATGAGGTAATTATGCAGATTCCCGCTTACTGGGATCGCAACGCCGACGGTACTTATAGCGAGTGCCACATTCTTCCTTATCCCACCAAGGACCTTATGAACGAAACTCCCCAGTATGTCACTGCAATCGCTATTTCGGATGATGGCAAGACTATAGTAGGTCAGATGGTGTTCAGCAGCGGTTCGATGATCATTCCCGTTGTATATAAGGAAGATGAGAAAGGTGAGTGGAGCTACGAACTTCCCACCAAAGCCCTTTTCAACCCCGATGGCCTTGAGGCAGTGGAAAACCCCGGTGACGGCCCCATGCCCCCGAGCTATGAGGACTACATGACAGCTGAAGAGCTTGAAGCTTACAACGCCGCCATCAATGAATATTATCAGACATTTGAAGGGAATTATCCTGAGTATGAGGATTTCATGACCGATGAAGAGAAGGCTGCTTATACCGCTGCTTATCAAGCCTATCAGTCGCTTTATGATGAGTGGGAAGTAAAGTGGAATGCCTATAATGAATATTACAGCGGTGTGATCGCCACCTCGCCCAGCTTCGTATTCAACAACTGCTATCTGTCGACCGACGGCAAGAGTGTCGTTTCTACCCTCGAAATGGAAGACCCCAACGCCGATCCCTGGTCATGGTTCAAATCCAATGTCTACGTGCCCTCTTCACTTGATATCGCTACCGGTGTTCTCACAAAAGTCGATACTGAACTTTCCATCGCTGTATCAGGCGTGGCTAACAACGGCGTAATCCTCGCCGGCAACGGCCAGAACGAAACTCCTATGCTGGGTTACGTAATCAAGGACGGTCAGGTGCTCACCGTAACTGATTTCCTTAAGTCAGTCAATCCCCTCTTTGAAGAGTGGATCCTCAAGAACATGAGCCACGAAGTAGCCGTAGATTATGATCCCGAGACTTGGGAAGAAATTTTCGAAGAATGTGTATTCACAGGTATGCCTGCCGCTACTCCTGACATGAGCGTCCTTTCAGTATGGAACAACTGTCCTTGGGATTGGGAGCAGAGTGCTGAAAGCGTAATCTTCAATCTGAATCCTGTCAATTCCGGCATCGCTGCTATCAGCACTGCTGCAAAAGATATTAAAGTTGTGGCCAAGGGTGTGGTTTCAGTGCCCGAAGGTTACAGCGCACTCAATGTGTATAACCTCAACGGCCAGTGCGTGAAGAGCCTCAGCAACCCCTGCGGTCTTGTGAAGCTCAACGTAGCTGCCGGTGCTTACATCGTGAAAGGTGTACGTGCCAACGGTTCTGCTTCAATCGTGAAGCTTACCGCCAACTGATACTGAGTGTCAGAACATTAAACCGGATTCACGGTACGTCGCCCCTCACCGGGTGGCCTACCGTGGATTTCGGCGTTTAAAGAAAATATATCGAAAATGATGAAAAAACTGTTTGTAACTACCATCCTCTTTATTCTCGGTATCTTCGCCGCTACCGATGTATGTGCCCAGTTGCCCAACGTCACCGTAAAGGATACTAAAGGCAATCCCGTGAATGTGGCCGAGCTCAGCAACGACGGTAAGCCCTTCGTGATAAGCTTTTTCGCCACATGGTGCAAGCCTTGCCACCGCGAGCTCCGCGCCATTGCCGACCTGTATCCCGACTGGCAGGACGAAACGGGTATGAAAATGTATATCGTGTCGATCGACGATGCCCAGAACACTTCGAAGGTAAAGCCCTTTGTAGATGCCGAAGGATGGGAATATGAAGTGCTCCTCGACGCCAACAGCGACTTCTTTCGCGCTATGGGTCTCTCCACCGTTCCTCACGTGCTGGTGGTGGACGGCGAAGGCAATATCGCTTATAACCACTCGGGGTATACTGATGGGTCGGAGACCGAACTTATCAAAATCATCCGCAACCTCAACGATAAAAAGTAACAGTAGATGAGACGAGCTGTATTGACGGCAGTTACGGCAGCGCTCGCCCTTGCGGCGCAGGCTTTCACGCTGGGAGGTGACAATGGCGTCGCATTCCACGGCAGCGTGCAGGCCGACGCGCTCTTTCCGCAGGAGGATGAGGCGATAGGTACCGGAAAGTATGACCATGATATTCTCTTCAATACTTACGCTGACCTCAACATGATAAGCAAGTATGTAGATGCCGGCGTGAGATTTGAGTTCATGAAGTGGCCGCTCCCCGGCTACGAACCTGACTTTGCAGGGTGGGGCGTACCTCACATATATGCCAAGGGGCGCTATAGAGGTTTTGAGCTCACCGTGGGAGATTTCTACGAACAGTTTGGCTCCGGCTTCATACTCCGCACTTATCAGGAGCGCTCGCTCGGTATCGACAATTCCATCCGCGGCGGCCGATTCAACTATACTCCCGTGACGGGCGTCAGACTTACGGCTCTCGGCGGCTTGCAGCGTCGCTACTGGGACTGGAAGAAAAGTTCGCAGGTATATGGAGGTAATGCCGAGTTTGTGCTTCAGGACCTCTTCAGCAGTCTGCGCAAGCGCAATGTCAGCTGGACATTCGGTGCTTCATACGTGCTCAAGCATGAGGATGATCAGGACATCATGGTTCCCGGCCACAACTGGCGTCTCAATCTGCCCAAGACCGTCAATGCTTACGACCTGCGCTCCGAATTCCAGAAAAACGGCTTTTCGATTCTCGGTGAATTTGCGTGGAAAGGGCAGGATCCGTCGTTTGACAACAACTATACTTACGGCAACGGAACTGCCGTAATGCTCAGCGGCTCATATTCGCGCAGCGGACTTAGCGCACTTGTTCAAGCTAAGCGCAGCGAGAACATGGCTTTCCGTTCGCAGAGAGCCATGAGCGGAATGTCGGCTTTCCTCAACAATATGCCCGTGTTCTCCTATCTCCACACCTACGCCCTTGCCGCCCTCTATCCCTATGCCACGCAGGCCGCTCCCGGCGAGTGGGCATTTCAGGGTCAGTTTGCCTACAACTTCAAGCGCAAGACCCTCCTGGGAGGAAAGTATGGCACGAAGGTAAAGCTTAACCTGAGCTACATCACCGCGCTTACCGATAATCCCGGAAACTTCGGTGAGATGGGTAGTGACGGTCCCAAGCCCAAGTTTTTCGACATGGGCGAGAGCTACTACCACGACTTCAACATTCAGGTCGACAAGAAGTGGAGCCGCTCCGTGAGCCAGATATTTATGTACATGAACCAGATGTACAACAAGATTCTTGAAGGCCATCCCGAAGAGGGCAAAGTGCATGCCAATATCTTTGTGGTCGACACCAAGTGGCGCATCAGCAACCGCTTCACCCTCCGCAACGAGCTCCAGTATCTCCAGACCCGCGACGATCAGCGCGACTGGCTTTACGGTCTGGTCGAGCTCTCCGTAGCACCATACCTCATGGTATCGGTGTCAGATATGTGGAACTGCGGCGACACCGGCACTCATTACTATAATTTCGGAATCACCGGCAACTATAAATCTAACCGCCTGCTGCTGAGCTATGGCCGCACTCGCGCCGGATTTAACTGCTCGGGAGGTGTGTGCCGCTACGTGCCCGCTACCCGTGGATTCCAGATTTCTTATAACTATACGTTCTGATGACGAAGATGAAAAGCAAATTCTTATATTCACTTGCCGCACTGGGCCTGGTTATGGCGGGATGCAATGAAATTCCTGCTGACGACCGTTATATCGAGGTCGAGGCCGTAAAGGTAGAGCGCACTGTGCTCCTCGAAGATTTCACGGGGCAGGGGTGTGTCAACTGTCCGGCCGCCCATAAGATCATCGAAGCCCTTGAAGAGCAATACGGTGATGGCTTTATTGCAGTGAGTATTCATGCCGGACCCTTCGGCGTCTCGGCCGACAATAAGCGCTACACAGGTCTCATGCAGGCCGACGGCCAGATCTACAATGACCGCTACGGCATAGTCGATTATCCTCAGGGTGTAATCGACGGCAAGCTCCCGCCTCTCGATGCTGACAAGTGGGCTACGGCTGTATACGATGAAATCTCGGTGAAGACTCCGGTATCTATATCCTTGCAGGCCGCTGTCGATGCCGCCTCGGGTGAGATTTCGGTAGATTGCACCGTGGAGTCATCGGAAGCCGTGTCAGGCAACCTCGTGCTGTGGATGGTGGAGTCAGGCATCGTGGCTCGTCAGGAAGACATCAACGAGGGTCGCATCAACGACTATGTACATAATAATGTGTTCCGCGCGTGTATCAACGGCCTCGACGGCGTAGCTATGTCAGCCGCTCCGCAGGAAGATTTTACAGCTACATACTCAATCCCGGTGAAGAATACCGAGACCGAGAAGTGGAATGTTGACAACCTTGCCGTGGTGGCTTTTGTGAAGACTCAAGCCGGAGTGGTACAGGCAGCCAAATGCAACGTAAACAAATAAACAAATAACATAAGATTATGAAGAAACTTTTACTCATTCTTTCATTCATGGCGCTCGTGCAGTATGCCGGCGCGATGGAGCTTTCTTTCTGGATCGGTAACCAGAAGATCACCCCGGGTGAGACCGTGAAGTTTACCGACATCAAGGTGGACACTTACGATACTTGGAAAGAAGTGACCATGAAGCCCTCGATCTATCTTCAGTCTGACATCTATTCGTCAGACGTAAAGCTCACCGCCACCTGCACCAGCGGGCAGGAAATTCAGGTGTGTACCAACGGCAAGTGCCGCAAAGGTGCATCGGTGACCGTCAACGACTTTACGCTCCAGACCAATCAGAAATTTGACATCGGTTTTGACTACATCGCCGAGCTCGACCTCGACGAAGCCATCCCTACCGTAGTGGCCACCATCGAAGCTGAGGATGAATACACCCCCGGCAGCAAGGTGCAGTTTGTAATAGAAATGAGCGAAAACGGCGCATCTATTACCGAGGTCAAGACAGCCGATACACTCAAGGCCGTGGCCGGCGGACTCTCGTTCAACGCCGAGACTGCCACTCAGCTTTACGTGACCAATATCCTCGGTGTCAATGTATGCAACCGTCAGGTATCTGGCGAGGGCACAGTAGCTCTCCCCGCAGGTCTCTACGTATATCGCTTCGGCAACAAGACCGGAAAAATCTATGTAAAATAACTAATCTACAATCCATATAGTAACAATGAAAAAGCAAATCCTTGCCCTTGCCGCGCTCTGTGCCGGCATAGCAGCATCGGCCGCCGGTTTCTCGGTCTCTGAGCGTGTGAAGCTCAATCCCGTGCCGAATCCTGATTTCACCGAGGCGGTGGAAGCTCCGTCTTTCACTGCTCCTTTCAAGGCTCCCGCTAAGGCTGAAGGCGAGACCTCGGAGGTATACTATACCCTTGCCGGTGAACCCACCACCGCATTCGGTCTCCAGCAGCAGGCTCCCGGTATGCAGCTTGCCATGGCATTTCAGTTTGAGCCCGCGTTCATTTCAGGCCTTACCGACGGTAAGATAACCGGTATCACATACTACACCGGTTGCGAAGGTAATGACATAACTCTCAATAAGATTACCAAGGCTTACGTGTTTATTACCGACAATCTTCAGGCTACTCAATTCCTTTACACTCAGGAAGTAGAGGCTCCTGCCACAGGTTTTACCCGCGTTGACGTGACTCTCGACACTCCTTTCGATATCCCTGCTGATACAAAGAAGCTCTACTGCGGTGTGTATTTCAACTTCAACAGTGAAAATAATATCCCCATCGTGGTTGACTACATGGGCCATGCCAATGACCTGGGCGGATGGTATGCAGTGCGTAGTAGCGCCACCTCAAGGTGGACATGGAACAATGCATCTTATGATCTCGGCTTCATGACATTAGGTGCAACTGTAAGCGCTCAGGGTATGCCCGAAAACTGCGTGTCGCTCGTGGCTCTCGACGGTCAGCCCGTCACCTACGAGAAGCAGGCTTTCCCCTTCCAGTTCCTTCTTGAAAACAAGGGTGTGAATGATGTAAATCAGATTACCGTAGAATTCGGCGTTGACACTGAAGAACTCCTTACCCAGACCTTCACCCTCAATCAGCCCCTGCCTTTCAACCAGATGCTCATTGGTACTATCGACCAGTATGCTCCGCAGAATCCCACCAAGGGCGCCAATGTGAAGTTTGCCGTTAAGGAAGTCAACGGTGTGGCAAATGCCTCAGAGGAAGCTTCGGGTAGCTATCCCATCGTAGTGGTACCTGAAGGCAAAGGCCTGCCCCGCAACGTGGTGATTGAGGAGTTTACCAGCACCTCTTGTGTATACTGCCCCGTGGGTTACACCGCTATGGAAGCTATCCACGAGGAGTGCACTGACGGCACTATCATCCCCGTGTGCATCCACGTAAACTACCCCGGCACTGACCCCATGCGTGCCGCTTCTTACAATAGTGTTTATACCAATTATTGTTCAGACGGCGTTCCGAGCACTACCATCAACCGCACTTACAGCCAGTATCCCATCTTTGAAGACCTCATGGAACTCGCTACCGAGCTCAAGGCTCTTCCCGCCATTGCAGCCGTTGATGCCGAGGCCACTCTTGACCCCGAAACCCGCAAGTTGACCGTAGACTCCAAGACTTCATTCTCATTTGATTACACCGACGGCGCCGCCAACTTCATCCTTGCCTATGGCGTGACCGAGGATAACGTAGGCCCCTATACCCAGCAGAACGGTTATGCCGGTTATTCATCAGCCGTGCCCGGTGACTGGCAAGCCCAGCCCGCTACCGTGAAGCTCATGTATAACGACGTTGCCCGCCAGCTCGATAAATATATTGGTGTCACCGGCAGTATTCCCGCTGAAATCACCTCAGGTGAGGAGTATGCCTTCACTCACTCCCTCAGCGTGGTTCAGGCAGCCACTGATCTTGAGCAGGTCAAGGTGGTGGTTTACCTCATGAACCGCAATACCGGAGCTATCGAAAATGCTTGCCTCGTGAAGCCCGTGCTTGACCAGGCCGGTATCGAAGACGTAGTTGTCGATGACAGCAATGCCCCCATGGAATACTTCAACCTTCAGGGTATCCGCGTGACTGAGCCCGCTGCCGGCCTCTACATCCGCCGCCAGGGTGACAAAGCCACCAAAGTTCTCGTGAAGTAATCACGTACTTACTATTCAATACCGCAGTCCGGTGTCGCCCATGCAAAGGGTGATTCCGGACTGCCGCTTTAAATGCCAATATTTGTAAAATTTAACGTTGGAAACGTAAAATAAGGGCTGAAATTTTGCCGCTGAATCGAATGTTTTTGCTAATTTTGCAGCTAAATTTGCACACTTTATATATAAAGCTGAAAAGACACTATTTTTTATGAATCCAATCAAAAAAACCATCGCGCTGCCTGATGGCCGCGAGATTACCCTTGAGACGGGTAAGCTGGCCAAGCAAGCCGATGGAGCGGTAGAACTTCGCATGGGCAACACCATGCTTCTTGCAACAGTAGTTACGGCCAAGGAGGCCGGCG
>CAYZFG010000076.1:0-11941 GCA_964477665.1 uncultured Staphylococcus sp. | reverse complement strand
AGCTCGACGAGAAGATTCTCGACGACGTGCTCAATCAGGGTCGCGAGCGCTTCCTGCTCCACTACAACTTCCCTCCCTTCTCTACCGGCGAGGCTAAGCCCGTGCGTGGCGTAGGCCGTCGTGAGGTAGGTCACGGTAACCTCGCTCACCGCGCACTCAAGCGCATGTTCCCCGAGGATTTCCCCTATGTATGCCGCATCGTCAGCGATATTCTTGAATCCAACGGTTCGTCGTCAATGGCCACCGTATGCGCCGGTACTCTTGCACTTCTCGATGCCGGTGTGAAGATGAAGAAGCCCGTCAGCGGTATCGCTATGGGTCTTATCACTGATACTGAAAGCCCCAAGTATGCTATCCTCTCCGATATTCTCGGTGACGAGGACCACCTCGGCGACATGGACTTCAAGGTGACCGGTACCGTCGACGGTATCACCGCTACACAGATGGATATCAAGTGTGACGGTCTGAGCTACGAGATCCTTGAGAAGGCTCTTCTCCAGGCTCGTGACGGACGTCTCCACATCCTCGAAAAGATCAACGAAACTATCCCCGCACCCCGCGAAGATTACAAACCCCACGTGCCCCGCATCGTCACCATGCTCATCCCCAAGGAGCTCATCGGTGCAGTCATTGGCCCGGGCGGAAAGATTATCCAGGGTATTCAGGAGGCTTCGGGTGCTACCGTATCAATCGACGAGATACCCGAAGGCGGTTACATCGAAGTGGCTGCCTCCAACAAGGCTTCTATCGACAAGGCTCTTGAGATGATCAACGCTATCGTAGAGCTCCCCGAGGAAGGCAAGGTATATCACGGCAAGGTTCGCTCGATACTTGAGTTCGGCGCGTTTGTAGAGTTTATGCCTAACCGCGACGGTCTCCTTCACATCTCCGAGATCTCTTGGGATCGTCTTGAGAACATGGAAGCATCCGGTCTCAAGGAAGGTGACGAACTCGAAGTGAAGCTCATCGAAATCGACAAGAAGACCGGCAAGTACCGCCTCTCGATGCGTGCCCTCCAACCCAAGCCCGAAGGCTACGTAGAGCGTGAGCGCGCTCCCCGCCGCGAAGGTGACCGCAACAATCGAGGTCCCCGTCGCGAAGGCGACCGTAACCGCGGTCCCCGTCGTGAAGGTGGCAACGGTGGCAACAAAGGTCCCCGCAACTGATAAGTCAGATAACTGAATTTTATGCGACCCGTTCCCGATTGTCGAGGAACGGGTCGCTATAGTTAGCGGCATAGCGGAAATCGAGCGGGTTGGTCTTGAAATTTCGGGAGTTTGTCGATTTTTGGATGTGAAGTACTTAAATATTGCTTAATATTGCATTGATTTATAGCGATTATGCTCGTTAACCCTAAATTCTTATACACTCTTTGATGAAGAAGACATTACTATTATTAGTGACTTTTATTTCGATGGCCGTGTGCAGCATGCGAGCCGAAGACTTCAGATGGCTTACTTTCTCGCTTGCCGACGGAAGCGATGTGGCTGTGGCTGCCGAGAATCTTGATATGACCTACAGCGACGGGGTTCTTTCCCTCACGTCCCCCTCAGTCAACACTACATTTCAGATCGAGAATATAAAGTCGATGCGTTTCACCTCCGACGCATCCGGTATCACTACACTGCAAAGTGACCTTGCCGGTAAGGCCGAATACTTTACCGTAGCAGGTGTGTCGGCCGGGGTATTTGAAAGCATCGACGATGCCCGTAGCGCTCTCACGAGCGGGGTGTACGTGGCAGTGAGCGGTGATAAGAGTGTAAAAGTAATATTCTGACAGAAAATGAAAAAGATACTGCTTTCAGGCGCGATTATATGCGCAGCCCTTTGTGCCGGCGCTCGCTCGATATGCTTTACCGACGGAAATGTCACATATAATTTCCCGGCCTCCACTGCCGGCGAAATGACCTTTGAAGGACAAGCTGTCACTGTCAACGGCCGTACATTTGACCTAAATGAATGGTCGCGGATTAATGTGACTGAGTCAGAGCCGGCTGCGACTACTGTAAATGTCACTTATTCAGCTACCGGTGCCAAGGTTGTGATAGCCGGCGACGTGGCTCAATACGTGGATGTGACCGTGAGCGGTGGTCATGTTGCTGTAAGCCAGTCGGCGCTCGTGGATGAGACTACCTGCGGCGAGATTACTTACGTGCTCAGCGGTGAATCTTCCGACGGTTCATTTGCACTTACAGGTTCTTACAAATCCACAATCGAACTTCAGGGGCTGACACTTACCAATACCTCAGGTGCGACGCTCGATATTCAGAATGGAAAACGTATAGCCCTCAGTGCCAAAAACGGCACAGTCAATACTCTGACCGATGGCGCCGGAGGTCAGAAAGGTGCTATCGTGTGCAAAGGTCACCTCGAACTGAAAGGAAAAGGGACCCTGACCGTGAAAGGCAATGCTTCCCATGCCGTTTATGCCAAGGAATATGTTGAGGTAAAGAATCTCACGCTCAATATCACCGGGGCTGTAAAGGATGGTATCAACTGTGGCCAATATTTCCTCATGGAAAGCGGCGACGTGACCATATCCGGTACCGGAGATGACGGTATTCAAGCTTCGTATAAGGATGATGTAGATCGCGAACCTGAAGATACCGGCACGCTGACCGTCAGCGGCGGAACGCTCACCGTCACGATAACAGCCGACGCTGCAAAGTGCCTTAAAGCAGATGGTGATGTGAATGTAACGGGAGGTACACTTAACCTCGTTACCAATGCCAATGGAATATGGGACAGCGCCAAACTCAAGACTAAAGCCTCAGCCTGCATAGGCGCCGACGGCAATATCACTGTTTCGGGTGGCACTCTCGACCTCAAGGCTACCGGAAGCGGCGGTAAAGGTATGTCGTGTGACGGAATCTTCACAAGCGACGGCGGCGAAATCTCCATTGCCACCACGGGTGGCATGCTCGTGTACTCGGGCGCCTCGCTCAACCATAATTACACCTCGTCGGCCGACCGCATCAATGCCGACTATAAGTCGTCGGCCAAAGGTATAAAGGCTGATAGCGGCGTGGTGATCAATGACGGCAACATTCATATTACTACAGCTACCAACAATGCCGAAGGCATTGAGAGCAAGAATGAACTCGACATCAACGGCGGCACAATATTCGTGAAAGCCTACGACGACGGCATCAACTCGTCGCATGACTTCCGCGTAAACGGCGGCAACCTCACTGTAATCTCCATAGTGGGCGACGGTCTTGATTCCAACGGCAATCTCACCATAAGCGGCGGCTACGTGCTGACGATGGGCTCGGGAGGTATGGAGATGGGTCTCGACGCAGCTACCGAAAACGGTTGTGCGGTATACATCACCGGCGGCACGCTCCTTGCCTTTGGCGGCAACAACACTTACCCCACCAAGTCAGGCTCTACTCAGGCATTCGTGAAGGCATCAGGCTCAGTCAAGGCAAATACCGAAGTGTCAGTCAAGAAAGGCGATGAGGTACTTGCAACATTTACGGTGCCCGCTGAATACAGCTCATCGACCGGAGCGAGCTACGGTCCCGGCAACGGTCCCGGTGGCGGCGGCTGGAATCCCGGTGGCGGCTCGGGCAGCGGCTCGATCATGATGAGTTGCCCGCAGCTACAGTCGGGTCAGTCCTACACGATTGTCAATTATACCACCACCACTACTGCCACGGCAGCCCTTACAGGGTCAGGACGATAAACAATACTTTTTCATAATAGTAAAATTAATGATTGGTTCGGCTTCCCCATTCCACCACGCGGTGGAGTGGGGGAGTTCTTCGTCATTCAGGCTGCTCCATGAAGGATATTAGAGGTTTCCAAGAAAAATTAGAATAAATTATACCCCGCTTCGTGGCTTTTTTTGCGATTTATTTTGTTATGTCAGCGAAATAGGGTAAATTTGCCATATATCAATTCTAATGAAATATTGATCAATCTAAAAATAATAAAGACATGGAAAACCAAGATCTCTTGAAAGAAGTGACGGCCAAAGCCCAGGTATGGCTCGGCCCGGCTTATGATGAAGAAACCCGCGCCGAGGTAAAGCGTATGCTCGACGCCGATGACAAGACTGACCTTATCGAGTCGTTCTACCGCGACCTTGAGTTCGGTACCGGCGGTCTCCGCGGCATCATGGGCGCAGGCTCCAACCGCATGAACATCTACACCGTGGGTGCAGCTACCCAGGGTCTGGCCAATTATCTTAAGGAGAATTTCAAAGATCTTCCCCAGATAAAGGTGGTAGTGGGTCACGACGTGCGCAACAATTCGCGCAAGTTTGCTGAAATCGTTGCCGACATCTTCTCGGCCAACGGTATCAAGGTATATCTCTTTGACAGCTTCCGTCCCACTCCCGAGCTCTCTTACGCCATCCGTCACCTCGGATGCCAGAGCGGTGTCAACATCACAGCTTCCCACAATCCCAAGATCTACAACGGCTACAAGGCCTACTGGGAAGACGGCGCTCAGATCATCGCTCCCCACGATGTGAATATCATCGACCACGTCAACCGCATCAAGGGCGTTGAGGAAATCAAGTTCCAGGGCAACAAGGACCTCATCGAAATCATCGGCGACAAGATCGATGCCGATTATCTCGAAGCTATCAAGGGCCTTTCGCTGAGCCCCGATGTGATCGAGAAGTACAAAGACCTCAAGATCGTCTACACTCCCATCCACGGTACAGGTGTGAAACTCATTCCCGAGTCGCTCCGCAACTACGGCTTCACCAATATCATCCACGTCGACGCTCAGGACGTACCTTCGGGCGAATTCCCCACTGTAGATTCTCCCAACCCCGAGAATCCTTCAGCTATGGCTATGGCTATCGCCAAGGCCAAGGAAGTGAATGCCGACATCGTAATGGCTTCTGACCCCGACGCTGACCGTATCGGTTGCGTGATCCGCGACAACAACGGTGAATACGTGCTCCTCAACGGCAACCAGATCGTGATGATTCTTCTCAACTATATCATCACTCGTAATAAGGAGCTCGGCCGCCTGAAGGGCAATGAGTTTATCGTGAAGACCATCGTGACCACCGAGACTATCAAGGCTATCGCCGAGAAGTGGGGTGTGAAGATGTATGACTGCTACACCGGCTTCAAGTGGATTGCCGCCGTGATGCGCGACAACGAAGACGTGATGCGCTACCTGGGTGGCGGCGAAGAGAGCTACGGCTTCCTGGCCGAGACTTTCGCCCGCGACAAAGATGCCGTATCGGCTTGCTCGCTCATGGCCGAGGCTTGCGCATGGGCCAAGGATAAAGGCATGGACTTCCAGGGTATGCTCGCCGACATCTACCTCAACTATGGCTTCAGCCGCGAGGTGGGCGTTTCGGTTGTACGTCCCGGAAAGTCAGGCGCTGAGGAAATTCAGGCTATGATGAAGGAATTCCGCGCTAATCCTCCCAAGTCGCTCGCCGGCAGCCCCGTTGAGGTCGTTAAGGACTACGAAGCTCTTACCCTCACCCACGGTGACGGTTCTGTAGAAAAGATCGACATGCCCGTGACCTCCAATGTGCTTCAGTTCTTCACCGCCGACGGATCGAAGATTTCTATCCGTCCTTCGGGAACCGAGCCTAAGATCAAGTTCTACATGGAAGTGAAAGTTCCCATGGAGAAGGTTGAGGACTACAATAAGTGTGGCGAGCTCGCCGACGCTAAGATCGAAGCCCTCAAGAAGGATCTCAAAATCTGATAATATATAGAATGTTTCTTTAGCGGGACGGCCTCCACCGGGGTCGTCCCGCCCCATGTATATACAGGGAGAAGTTGCTGAAAAAACGGGCCGTTAACCCTGCGTAATTAAACAATAATTAGTAATTTTGCGTTCAAATAACGACAACATTATAGGCTTAAAACATATAAAGCTATGAATATTAATGAGATATGTGAAAGTGTAGTATATGTAGGCGTCAATGACCGGGTAACTCATAAATTTGAAAGCCTCTGGCCTATACCCCACGGAGTAAGTTATAATTCTTATTATGTAAAGCGCTCGGAAGCAACTGCTCTTATTGATACGGTAGAGATTTCAGAACTTCCGCTTTTCCTTGAGCACCTTCGCGAGCAGGGCGTGGATCACATAGACTATCTCATCATCAACCACATGGAGCCTGACCACTCCGGCGCGATCGCTGCCATCCTTCGCGAGTATCCCGGGCTTAAGATAGTAGGCAACCGCACCACTATCTCCATGATTGCCGGATTTTATCATATCACTGACGATACTGTATTTCATGAAGTAAAGGACGGCGACAAGATTTCGCTCGGCGACCTTACCCTATCGTTCCACCAGATACCTATGGTGCACTGGCCTGAGACGATGGCTACCTACGTAGAGGAGCGCGAACTGATATTCAGCGGCGATGCTTTCGGATGCTTCGGCGCACTTAATGGGGGCGTGATCGACACGCAGATGGATTGTGACTGGTATTTCCCCGAGATGGAGCGATATTACTCCAATATCGTGGGCAAGTACGGTAAATTCGTGCAGCGCGCGCTTAAGAAACTTCAGGGAATCAAGCTCTCATATATCTGCCCCACCCACGGTCCGGTATGGCATGACCGCATCAAAGAAGTGGTGGACCTCTATGACCGCTTGAGCCGCTATGAGGCTGCTCCCGGCGCTACTATCGTGTACGGATCGATGTATGGTCACACCGCTGCCGCAGCTGATACCCTTGCCCGCGAACTCTGTGCCCGCGGCGTGCGCAACATCAAGATACACAATGCCGCTACCAGCGACCTCAGCGACATGATTGCCGATACGTTCCGCTATAAAATCCTTGTGGTAGGTTCGCCCACATATTCCGGCACCCTTTTCCCCGACGTAGACTGCTTCCTGCGCGCCATAGAGACGCGTGAAGTATCAGGCCGTATATTTGCTACATTCGGCAACCACACGTGGGCCGGTGCGGTAGAGAAAGAAATGAACGACTTCATTGCGCGCACCAAGGCTGAATCAGTAGGTCATGTGGAAATCAAGCAGAGCTCCACGGCCGAGTCCGACGCTCGCCTTGCTGACCTCGCTCAGGCGATAGTAGAAAAAGCCTAAGCTGTCTCTAAATGATAAAGCGATTATATCAATCACCGGTAGCCCGACTCATAGCCGGGCTATTGCTTATTATTGCGGCTACGGCAATAGTGCTTGCAGGATCGGTGTACGGATTTAATTGCTACGATTCACCATATATGCTGTTCAACGTTCGCTGTCCTGACCGCGGGCCGGTGGCGATGTTGACTTTCAAGATAGCTCATGGCTGGTGTGAGCAATTCGGGTTTTCATTCGAGTCACTCGGTTGGCTGAGGAGCGTGGGCAATCTGATAACGTTCGGACTTGGAGCTGCCTGGCTGGCAGTCACCACGCGGCGGTATCTTTTTTCGTCAATCGTCTTTTTCCTCACATGCCTGCTTGGCGAGATATGCTTGGCCCATTATTTTAATTGGGATACAGCCGTATTCATGTGGTATGTAATCAATGCCATAGCCGCGCTTGAATACATTAAGCGACCATCGGTCTCACGGGTGATGTTGATGGGAATTCTTTCGGCGGTGATTTTTATGGCAAGGATGCCGACGATTTTGTGTGGTGTGATAGATTTCTGTCTGGTTATCTATGTGGATAGCAGGATGTTGCGTAGAAACATTAAGAAGACCTCACTTGACCTCGGAGTAGGAGTACTTGCTTTTATAATTACGGTAGTGGGATTGATGGTGGTGATGTGCGGGTCGGTCAGCTCGTATTTCGACACCCTCGTGCCCGAGAATTTCATCAACGGGCATTTTAATATCGTAAACTCATTCTATAGGTTACGTCTCTTTATACCCGTCATAGCCACGTGGGGCGGCACATTATTATTAGTAGCCGGCGCCTGGTGGGCCGCAACGAGGGAAACTGCGAGGTGGAAGAAAGCAGTGATCGTGGTATGTACATATATATTATGTGCTTGTATCATCTCGGTTGCTGATACTGACGGAGAGACCCCGGCCTACGGATTGGGTCAGGCACTATTTTTGATTACTCTCTATATTTCCTATCGTCAGCATCGCGATTCAGGTTATTACAAAATATCACTATTGGTAATACTGCTTTATGCGGCTGTGGCAGTTGTGGGAAGTGACTCGATGGTTTGGCGCTTACTCGCGCTCCCCATGTTGCCGCTTGCATTGGCAATGGTGGATTTCACGTCGCGTGCTGTAAGAGCTACAATAAAGATACTGATGATTGAGCTCACCGTAATGAGCCTTTATATTGCCGCAACTCCATTCTATATGATGGCGAGAGGAAAATATGTAAAGATCGATTCCCTCCCCTCGATAGGTCTTCAATATGCCACCCCTGATGATATGACATGGGTTGGCTGGGCCGTGGATGCGAAGGATTATAACGACCGGTTGAAGAGTCATGGAGTAAACGTAGGATACATGGGAGGTTACGCTGTGATAGGCGAAGGACTTATGAGCGACACAGTGCCCCGATGGATGAACGAATTTAAGGTAGAGCTTCGCGATAAAAATCAGCGGCGGATATTTGATGACTATTTCCGGTCGAAAGACTGCATTATCTATCCATCGTCGCGCGACCCGTGGGCGCCCGGTTACGTGCTGATTGATGATTTCGTGGCCGGCAATGATTATGAAGTCATTGAGCTGTCACCTAATGCCTTGCTTGCCGCGCCGCGCGAAAAGGCTCGGTATATTAAGGAAGTATTGGATCTATAAAACGCGTAACAGCGTCAGGTGAGCGAGTCACCGACGCTGTTACTCAGTAGATTACGCGTTATATTTACTTCACCGACTCGGCGAGGTCGGCTACGGGTAGGAGCGTCTGCTCGCCGGTGGTCATGTTTTTGAGTGTGACCTTGCCCTCGGCGAGTTCGGTCTCGCCTATGATTGCCACGTAGGGCACATGGAGCTCGTTGGCGCGGCTCATCTGTTTTTTCATCTTGGCAGCATCGGGATAGACTTCGGCCGATATTCCGGCCTTGCGCAGAGCCTTGGCGGCTTTGAGAGCTGCGGCGGCCTCAGCCTTTCCGAAATTGGTGAACATTACCTTCACGCTTTCCTCCACGGCGGCGGGGTAGAGGTCAAGAGCGTTGAGCACATCGTAGATACGGTCAGCGCCAAACGATATACCCACGCCTGAGATACCGGGCATGCCGAATACACCCGTGAGGTTATCGTAGCGGCCGCCACCGGTGATAGAGCCTATTTCCACATCGCGGGCCTTGACCTCGATGATGGTACCGGTGTAATAATTGAGGCCGCGGGCGAGCGACACATCGAGTTCGAGCTCGCAGTCAAGCCCGAGAGCTTCCACGCCTTCGATTACCTCGGTGAGTTCGTCGATACCCTTCTGGCCTATCTCCACGCCTGCCAGCAGCGAGCGCAGGGCGGCGAGTCGTTCGGCGGTACTGCCCGAGAGTGTGAGCAGGGGAGTGAGGCGGTCAACTCCCTCGGCGGGAATACCGCGCTCCAGTAATTCGGCCTTTACATTTTCGAGGCCTATCTTATCTATCTTGTCGATAGCAACCGTGATGTCGATAATCTTGTCGGGGCAACCAATCAGTTCGGCTATACCGGCAAGCACCTTGCGATTGTTGAGCTTTATGGTCACGCGCACCTTCAGGCGGCGGAACACTTCGTCGATCATCTCAAGCAACTCTATTTCATTGAGAAGCGAGTCGCTTCCCACTACGTCGGCATCACACTGATAAAACTCGCGGTAGCGACCCTTCTGCGGGCGGTCAGCGCGCCACACCGGCTGGATCTGATAGCGCTTGAAAGGGAACTGGAGGTCATTGCGGTGCATCACCACGAAGCGGGCAAAGGGCACCGTGAGGTCGTAGCGCAGACCCTTCTCACACAATCGAGCCGCAAGGCGTGTCACATGCTCGCTTGAAAGAAGTTCCGGGTCAACATCGCGCAGGAAGTCGCCCGAATTAAGTATCTTGAAAAGCAGCTTGTCGCCCTCCTCGCCGTATTTTCCCATAAGCGTGGAGAGGTTTTCCATAGCCGGAGTCTCGATAGGGCTGAAGCCGTAGAGGCGGAATACATCCTTGATAGTATCGAAAATATAGTTGCGGCGAGCCATTTCCACGGGGGTGAAATCGCGTGTGCCTTTAGGTATAGAGGGTTTCTGTGCCATATTTGAGTAGTTTTTTCTATTTTATAATGCAAATTTAAGCATTATTTTTTAACTTTGCCGTTTAGAAAATAGATTATTATGGATAAAAAAGAAATAGTACTGTCGGGTATCCGTGCCACAGGCAATCTTCACCTCGGTAATTACTACGGAGCCCTGAGTAAATTTGTAAAGATGCAGCATGATTATGACTGCAACTACTTCATCGCTGACCTTCATGCGCTGACCACTAACCCTGACCCCGCGCAGCTCCACGAGAATGTGAAAAACATCCTCGCCGAGTATCTTGCAGCCGGTGTCGACCCCGAGCAAGCCACTATATTCGTGCAGAGCGATGTACCCGAAGTTTCGGAGATGTATCTGCTGCTCAACATGCACGTGGGTATAGGCGAACTTATGCGCACCACATCTTTTAAAGACAAGGCCCGCAAGCAGCTCGGCATCTCCACTGCCGCTGATAATGACGAGGAAATCGAAAAGCAGATCATAGGCACCAATTCCAACAAGCGCGTCAACGCCGGACTTCTTACTTATCCTACCCTCATGGCCGTGGACATCCTTATCCAGAAAGCCACCAAGGTGCCCGTAGGAAAAGACCAGGAGCAACACCTTGAGCTCACCCGCCGCTTCGCCCGCCGTTTCAACTCATTCTATGGCGTGGATCTGTTTCCCGAGCCTGAAAACTTCAACTTCGGTGACCATGCCGTGAAGGTGCCCGGTCTTGACGGTTCGGGTAAGATGGGCAAGAGCGAGGGCAACTGCATCTACCTCGTCGATGACGAAAAGACCATCCGCAAGAAGGTGATGAAGGCCGTGACTGATCAGGGTCCCACCGAGCCTAATCAGCCCGTCTCGGAGCCCGTGGAAAACCTATTCACCCTCATGGAGCTCACTTCCACCCCTGAGATAGTGACACACTACCGCGACGCTTACGCTGACTGCTCGATACGCTACGGCGACCTCAAGAAGCAGCTTGCCGAGGATATTCTCAAAGTGACACTTCCTATCCGCGAGCGCTATCAGGAGATACGCTCTGACGATGAGTATCTCGCCCGCGTTACCCGCATGGGTGCCGAGCGCGCCCGCGAGCGCGCCGCCGCCACTCTCGCTGAAGTGAAAGAGGCTATGGGTATACGTAAATTCTATTGATAAGTAATCCAACATCAACCATATAATAATGGAAAATACTGAAAATAATCCCCAGGAAAGCAAGGGGCTTAACTTTGTGGAGCAGCTCGTGCTTGAAGACCTTCAGGCCGGCAAAAACGGCGGACGACTCAACACCCGTTTCCCGCCCGAGCCCAACGGTTATCTTCACATAGGCCATGCCAAGGCTATATGCATGGACTTCGGTGTGGCTGAGAAATTCGGTGGCACCTGCAACCTGCGTTTCGATGATACCAACCCCGTGAAAGAGGATGTGGAATACGTCGACTCTATCCGCGAGGATATCCACTGGCTCGGATTTGACTGGGGCGACCGCGAATACTACGCTTCCGACTATTTTCCCCAGCTCTTCGATCTGGCCGTGCGCCTGATTAAGGAGGGAAAGGCTTACGTGGATGACCAGACCTCAGAGGAGATTGCCGCTCAGAAGGGTACTCCCACTCAGGCAGGTACTCATAGCCCTTACCGTGACCGTACTCCCGAGGAAAACCTTGACCTCTTCATGCGCATGAACGAGGGCGAATTTGAGGAAGGCTCTCGTGTACTTCGCGCTAAAATCGACATGGCGTCGCCCAACATGCATTTCCGCGACCCCATCATGTACCGCATCATCAAGCATCCTCACCACCGCACCGGC
>CAYZFG010000075.1:0-12068 GCA_964477665.1 uncultured Staphylococcus sp. | reverse complement strand
ACGACGGTCTCATGAAGGACGGTAAGATCAAAGGCCGCACCACCGGCTCAGCCTACTGATAACCCCCGATATCGATTAAAGCAATTACCATCGATCCCCATTTTCTGACTGTTAAATGATCACTCTCAAGACAGAAGAAGATCTCGAGAAAATGCGCGCAGCCGCAACACTCGTGAGTCGCACACTTGGCGAAGTCGCCAAGTGGGTGGCTCCCGGTGTTACTACCCGCCAGCTTGACAACGTCGCCCGCGAGTTTATACTCGACAACGGTGGCCGTCCCGCATGCCTGGGCTACAGCGGCTTTCCCGCTACGCTCTGCATAGAAGTCAACGAGACCATTGTCCACGGCTTCCCCTCGGGCCGCACGCTCGTCGAAGGCGACATCGTAGGTGTCGACACCGTGGTGGAACTCGACGGATTCTGCGGCGATATGTGCTATACTTTCCCCGTAGGCGAGATTAAGCCCGACGTGCGCGCCCTGTGCGTCACCACCAAGGAAGCCCTCGCCATAGGTATCGAAGCCGCTCAGGAAGGACGCCGCATAGGCGACATCTCCAATGCCGTACAGC
Source organism: uncultured Staphylococcus sp. (assembly GCA_964477665.1). Lineage (GTDB taxonomy): Bacteria > Bacteroidota > Bacteroidia > Bacteroidales > Muribaculaceae > Duncaniella. The sequence goes on along the minus strand of CAYZFG010000075.1, from coordinate 11,499 downwards.
GCTATTGCGAAGCCCGCGGATATACCGTGGTGCGCGAAATGTGCGGTCACGGCATAGGCAAGCATATGCACGAAGAGCCCGATGTGCCCAACTATGGACGCCGCGGTACCGGCCCTGTCCTCCGCCGTGGAATGACTATATGCATCGAGCCGATGATCAACATGGGCTCACGCAACATATTCGTCGAGGCCGACGGCTGGCAGACCCGCACCCGCGACCGCAAGCCCTCAGCACACTACGAGCACACCATCGCCATCCGTCCCGAAGGCCCCGAGGTGCTCACTACATTTGAATACGTGCGCGAGGTACTCGGTGACCGATTTATTTGACAACAGAAAATAACCCCATATTACACTACATGGCAAAGCAAGCTGCAATCGAACTCGACGGCACTATCGTCGAAGCACTCTCCAACGCAATGTTCCGCGTCGAACTTGAAAACGGCCACGAAATCACCGCCCACATCTCCGGAAAGATGCGCATGCACTACATCAAGATCCTTCCCGGCGACAAGGTGAAAGTAGAGATGTCGCCCTACGACCTCTCCAAAGGCCGCATAGCATTCCGCTACAAGTAATCACGCCCACCCACTTCACTAAGAAATCAATCAACAAATAAACCATCAATAACGACATGAAAGTAAGAGCATCAATCAAGAAGCGCACCCCCGACAGCAAAATCGTCCGCCGCAAAGGACGCCTCTACGTCATCAACAAGAAAAACCCCAAAATGAAAATGCGTCAGGGATAATTGGGTTAACAAAACCCAATGATTCCTAAAAAGTGTTACTTTCCGAGTAGCACTTTCACGTAACACGCAAAATTTCATTACCTTTGCACCACAAAAACAAATATTTCACAACAGTCAAAAAAATATATGGCAGTAAGAATCGTGGGAGTTGACCTCCCCCAAAACAAAAGAGGTGAAATCGCCTTAACCTATATTTTTGGCATCGGACGCAGCGCTGCAACCTCCATCCTCAACAAGGCAGGCGTCGACGTCAATATCAAGGTAAAAGATTGGACCGACGATCAGGCCGCAGCCGTGCGTGAAGTAATCGGACGTGACTACAAAGTAGAAGGTGATCTCCGCAGCGAAATCCAGCTCAACATCAAGCGACTCATGGATATCGGTTGCTACCGCGGTATCCGTCACCGTAACGGTCTCCCCGTGCGCGGTCAGTCTACCAAAAACAACGCCCGCACCCGCAAAGGCCGCAAGAAAACAGTCGCCAACAAAAAGAAAGCTACTAAATAATAAATCACTATGGCAAAAAAAACAGTCGCTACCAAGAAGAGAAACGTCAAAGTTGACGCAGCCGGCCAGCTTCACGTACACTCCTCTTTCAATAACATCATTGTCTGCTTAGCCAACTCTGAAGGTCAGGTTATCTCCTGGTCAAGCGCAGGTAAAATGGGCTTCCGCGGCTCTAAGAAAAATACCCCCTATGCAGCCCAGATGGCCGCTCAGGATTGCGCTAAGGTCGCTTACGACCTCGGCCTCCGCAAGGTAAAAGCTTATGTCAAGGGTCCCGGCAACGGCCGTGAATCAGCTATCCGTACCGTACACGGTGCAGGTATCGAAGTTACCGAAATCATCGACGTAACTCCGCTGCCCCACAATGGCTGCCGTCCTCCCAAGCGTCGCCGCGTCTGATACTTCACTCTCCCCTTATACAAGCAGGCAAAAATTACTTTTTCCTCTCATACAAAATCAATCATTCCGGGCGTCGTCAGACATCAGCAGAGCCTTATACTTCATGTCAACCCGTAAGCCCCAAAGATTATAAAAAGGAAAGCCGGCTCCCCGCCGCGGGCGCTATCAGTTCACCTCTAAGCATCCCGCCGATAACCGGGCAGCCATGGCAATCCGACTGACGACACCACCAATATTTAACAATAACTCAAATGGCAAGATACACAGGTCCCAGAACCAAAATCGCCCGTAAATTCGGCGAACCTATCTTCGGTGATGATAAAACCCTCGCCAAGAAAAACTATCCCCCGGGACAGCACGGACTCAACAAGCGTCGTAAAACCTCAGAGTACGGCGTTCAGCTCCGCGAAAAGCAGAAAGCAAAATACACCTACGGCGTACTCGAAAAGCAGTTCCGCAACCTCTTCGAGAAAGCCGCTCGCACCAAAGGCATTACCGGTGAGGTGCTTCTCCAGCTCCTTGAAGCCCGCCTTGACAACGTAGTATACCGTCTCGGCATCGCACCCACCCGTGCAGCAGCCCGTCAGCTCGTCCTTCACCGCCACATCACCGTCAACGGTAAGGTGGTCAACGTAGCTTCATATCACGTACAGCCCGGCGACGTAGTAGCAGTCCGCGAAAAATCCAAGTCACTCGAAGTGATCGCCGACGCTCTGGCCGGATTCAACCACTCCAAATATCCCTGGCTCCAGTGGGACGAAACCGTAAAGGGTGGAACACTCCTTCACGTTCCCGCCCGCGAAGACATCCCCGAGAATATCAAGGAGCAGCTGATTGTCGAGCTGTACTCTAAATAATAAATAAAAAAATAATCAGATCCATGGCTATATTAGCATTCCAGAAACCCGACAAAGTCCTCATGTTGGAGGCCGATGACCGCTTCGGTAAATTTGAGTTCAAGCCATTGGAGCCCGGTTATGGTATAACCATTGGCAACGCCCTGCGTCGCATCCTCCTCTCTTCGCTCGAAGGTTATGCTATCTCAAGCATCCGTATCGACGGCGTCCGCCACGAATTCGATACCATTCCGGGTGTTAAGGAAGACGTCACAAACATCATCCTTAACCTCAAGAAAGTCAACCTCAAGCAGATTGTGGAAGACACTGACAGCGAAAAGGCTACCATCACTGTCTCGGGCTTGGAAGAGTTCAAAGCCGGTGACATTGGCAAGGCCCTCACAGGATTTGAAGTCCTGAACCCTGACCTCGTCATCTGTCATTTGGATCCCGGTGCCTCTTTTACCATCGACCTCACCATCAACAAAGGTCGCGGCTGGGTGCCCGCTGATGAGAACCGCACTCCCAATGATCCCATCGACCTCATTGCAATCGACTCCATCTACACCCCCATCCAGAACGTAAAATACACCGTTGAAAACTTCCGCGTCGACCAGAAAACCGACTACGATAAACTCACCCTTGAGATAACCACCGACGGCTCTATCGACCCCAAGGACGCGCTCAAAGAAGCAGCTAAGATACTTATCTACCACTTCATGCTCTTCTCCGACGAGAAGATCACCCTCGAAACCGATGAATCCAACGGCGAAGAGGAATTCGATGAAGAAGTGCTCCACATGCGCCAGCTCCTCAAGTCTAAGCTCGTCGACATGGACCTCTCTGTCCGCGCTCTCAACTGCCTCAAGTCAGCTGAAGTAGAGACACTCGGTGAACTCGTCGTATTCAACAAAACCGACCTGCTCAAATTCCGTAACTTCGGTAAGAAGTCTCTCACCGAACTCGACGACCTCCTCGAAAGCCTCAACCTTTCGTTCGGTATGGATATTTCAAAATACAAATTAGATAAAGATTAATTACCCCGATGAGACACAATAAAAAATTCAACCACCTCAGCCGAAAAAAGGCTCATCGCGACGCGCTTCTGGCCAACATGACCATCGCGCTCATCATGCGCAAGCGCATCTTCACTACTCTGGCTAAGGCAAAAGCACTCCGCGTTTACGCCGAGCCCCTCATCAACCGAGCTAAGGAAGACACTATGCTCAACCGCCGCACCGTCTTCTCTTACCTCCAGAACAAGGAAGCCGTAAACGAGCTCTTCCGCGAAATCGCCCAGAAAATCGCTAACCGCAACGGCGGATACACCCGTATCCTCAAGACCGGCAACCGTCTCGGCGACAACGCCAAGATGTGCTTCATCGAGTTAGTTGACTACAACGAAAATATGCTCGGCGAAAAGGCTCCCAAGAAGGCCAAGTCTACCCGCCGCAGCCGCCGCTCTTCTTCAAAGCCCGCAGCCGAGGCTCCCGCAGCTGAAGCTCCCGCTACCGAAACACCCGCAGCAGAATAATTTCGTTATTCCCTATAATTCACAAGAGGATGTGTCACCCGGCTCATCCTCTTGTGATTTTTTCTGACGTCACGGTGAACCATCCGCCGTCAGCATTGTTATGATAGTATAGTTACTATATTTGCACTGTGTTTTCATGGTATTAGATTTAAGGTTAAGCACAAATCGGGCTGTCGCGACGACAGCCCGATTGTGTTACTTATAAGGAGCGGGGGAGAAAGAATTTAGAATGGAAAATTTAAAGTTGTAGGGACTTCGCTGTGCGACGAAATCTAGGACCTGAGCAAGAAAAAAGTGTTAAAAAATCATTGTTAGATTGATTTTTGATTTTAACATTTCTGACCTCAATATTTTTACGTATAGGCACGTTATTATTCTACCCCACAAACGACAGCGAAGCTTTATGCCGTTGTTCATGAGTCCGATGAGCGAGCTTGTCGGACTTTATATTACACCCCCACAAACTCTAGCTCAGCATTGTCCGTTGTTTAAGCTCTGAATCTGTCGGTTTTTACGTATGGGGTTTGACGTTCGATTACTGAAAACATTCTGCATATGAGCTTGAATTTCACGGCGTTCATCACGCAACCATATGACTTTCCCTGAGCAATTTTCCGCTCATAGAATGTTTTGAACTCTGCGTATTTGAGTACGGCACTTTGTGCGCTCTCGCTCAGGAGAGCTTTGATCTTATGATGACCGGCCTGACTTACATGGCTTTTACCTTTTACGGATGTTCCGGATTGATGTGTTAACGGGCTGATACAGCAAAATTTAGCATATTGCCGAGCTGTCTGGAAGCGGGTGAAATTTCCGGTAGCAATGATGGTCATTACTGCATTTATAATACCAATACCGGGAACCGAGCAGAGCAAGTTATAGTTTTGCTTGAGCTTTTCATCGGAATTTATTATTTTTTTGATTGCTTTTTCGATAGCTGATTTTTGCAAATCAAAATCCGCGATGGCTTTCTCTATCCTTTTTAAGGCAGTAGGATCGGTTACGGTTCTCTTTTGATTCAGGTAGGCTACGCGAGAGCGTACGGCAAGGCTGCGTTCGTTCATAAGCTCGCGCAGTCGTTTGATCAGAGGCGACTCGGGAGAGGAGGGCGTAAGCTTCTCGCGCATGGTATACACATAGTCGGCAATAAACTGAGAGTCAGCTTTATCCGTCTTATTGCGACCACATGTGCATGCTCGCTTGACATCGGCCGGATGGAGCATGACGAAAGTGATTTTATTCTTATGACACCACTCTGCCAGTGCAATGGAATAGAATCCGGTGTGCTCCATGGCGATGACTGCTTCCTGAATCTTGATCTTAAACGAGCGTAGCCATTTGCGCATCTTACGGAAGCCGTCAAGATCATTGGACACCTGAATGTGCTCAAATTGGCGGTAATCCTTGCCACGTTCGTAGATGGCAAAATCGAGTGTGGCTTTCGAGACATCACACCCTACAAAATGTTGGAAATTTGAAAAATTATTCATAACTTTGTGATTAAGTTATTAATTAATAAAGTGTTGAATGTGTCAAAAACTTTTATTAGGCATTGAGGTCTAGAAATCTAGTTTGATATGTTCAACAAATAAGACAGAGACGGACTGAAACGTCGCATAGCCCTCGAGGCTAGTTTCGAGCTAGTTCACCGTCTCTGTCTTTCTTATTAACAATTCAGAGAGGAAATGTTAACTCTTAATTTCTATGCAAAGGTAAAAGTTTCCAGGAAACGCAATAGGGTATTATTCTGTAATGCAATAAGTTACCATCGGTTCTTCGAGGAAACGTCGCACAGCGACGTCCCTACAAGTTATCGCCGTGGTCGCTGCGGCGGGGGTCAGCGACCCCGCTCCATAGCTGCGCAACGATCACTCTCAGCTATTCATTTTATCATTTATAACTCTTACCTATGACCTGAAAGAGTTCACTTATTTGAACCGCATTGCTCCATGTGGCGTCCATATAAGAATGATAATCAATGAGATGTAATATTAGGAAGGCCGTCCACGCTCGCGGTGTACACGGCCTTTCGTTGAGCAGTATTGTGTGTGTTTTTTAGAATTTTATACCGATATTCAGTAATATGCGGTGTGCATCGCGGTAACAGTCTTGATTGTATCCTGATTCTTGGTGAGAGGGTTGGTACATCAGTTCTATTAGAAATCTTTTGTACCATAATCCTAAACCGAGTTCACCCATTACTGCGTTTTTATCGGTATCTGTCTCAAAAGCATATGATAAACCTATATGACCATCAAGTTGTATGGTTGAAGTCAACGCTTTTTTAATTCCTAAGATGGGACCAATGTAAGGGCCAAAAGATCTCTCTAACTTAGGAGAGTAATGGTTGTTTCCATCAACTCCTTGTTTGGAGAATGTTGCACATCCGATTTGTACGCCCCAGTACCAGCCGGATTTGTTGAATTGCTTCTGATACCCGACAGCAGCGTTGTAATCAAACAGGCTTTCTCCGGCGCTAAAAAGTCCTCCCACGCCTACTTTTGCATACCAATTATGAGGAAGATGTTCTTTAGGAGCTTTAGGTTCCTCGTAAATTGTAAGACTACGTGAGCGGGATTCGATCTTTTGAGCCGAAGCCGTTGCACATGAAAATGCCAGAAGTAGTAGTGCTATAATTGAGAATTTATTCATTGTGTAAAGGTTTTAAAATTTGAATCCGAGATTGAGCAGTAAGCGTGTTGTAGGTGCGAATCCGTAGCCCTCGTCTTGATAAGAGCCTTGGTACATCAATTCAATTAAAAATCGCTTAAACCAAATGCCTGAGCTTATTTCCCAAAATGGAGCACTTTGTTCAAATCCAGTAACAAAAGCATAAGACACACCTAAGTGCGTATCAAGTTCAAGATTTTTGCCAATATTTCGCTTAAGACCTAACGTGGGACCTATATAAAGACCAAAATCGGTATCAATGTCCGAATATATTTTGTGAGGGAATGACGCACCTCCAATCTGAGCTCCCCAATACCAGCCTGAGAGGTTGAATATTTTTTGATAGCCAAATGCTATATTATAATCAAATGCACTTTCATTTTCATAGTGATCAATGAGAATACCACCGCCGACTTTCGCATACCAATTATGTGGAAGATGATCTTTCTTGACTTTCGGGGCTTTCGGCTCTTCATAGACAGTGATGCTGCGTGAGCGGGATTCGATCTTTTGAGCCGATGCGATGGGGCCGCAGATGAGAGCCATCAATATGGCAAGAAATAAGTATTTTTTCATAGTGGGAGGGGGTTATTTTTCAACGGTTGCTATTCCTTTTTCGAGCACGATCCAATCATAGTCGGCCTTGCTGCCGGTCGACCAGTTGGAGAAGTTGGCCGGATACCCCACCAGGCTAATCACGGCGCCTTCGTCGGAGATCTTGATGTCGAAAGTTGCGGCCACGATGATGTCGCAGTTGTGCTTTTCTGAAGACTTGAAAAGGCCGTAAGCGCGCAGATTCTGAAGCGTTGCGGCGTCATTGTCGGGGTACTGGCGAGCCTTGAAGTCGGCAAGCGAGAGAGTCCATGTGTCGTGGATTCTACCGGTCTTGGTGTCGACTACTACCTCGGCGATGAGCGGGTGAATGTAAGTGCTCGGATAAAGGTCAAGAGTGCGCGCTTCCGACGTCTGGAAGTCAAATTTTACTGTCTTCTGCGCAAAGGCCGACGTCACGCCTGCAAGACAGAGGAATCCTAATAAGATTCTTTTCATAGATTAACGGTTTTCTGCAACCCGCGACCCCGAGGATGCGTTAAATATATACACAGAACGTGGGTCAACTATACCACAGCCTGAATGAAGGTCCTAGGAAAACCGCGCAAGAAGATATGGTAATAGCAGCCCACGCATATACGCAGGAAACCGCTGTGCCACTTCGTCTTGCTGAAAATTTCCTAGGTTCTCATTCAAGAAGTGAGCATAACGCTCTAAAAATCAATATGTCGCGACCGGAGGAGAAAAGCCCGCACGGTCAAGCGCAAAGTTAGTACATTTCGCCGATATGTCGAAATATTGATGTGAAATTTTTTCTCGAAGGCGTGAATAAAAATGCTGTTGGATTTCTGCGGGAGAATTGCTAATTTTGCGCTTTCATAAGTACAACGTCTTATTACAGTATGGAACCGCTAAAGCATGAATGTGGCATTGCGATGATACGTCTGCGCAAGCCACTTTCCTATTTCAAAGAAAAGTACGGGTCGTATACCTACGCCCTCGATCGCCTCTATCTCCTTATGGAGAAGCAGCATAACCGCGGCCAGGAGGCTGCCGGAGTGGGAGTGATAAAGCTTCAGGCCGAGCCCGGCAGCGAGTATGTCTACCGCGAGCGCGCCCTTGGCTCGGGGGCCATCGACGAGATCTTCTCCTCGATAGGCAAGCGCATCCCCGCCGACGTCAATACGCTCAGCGCCGAGAAGGTGGGCGCAACCGTTCCTTACATCGGAGAGATTTACATGGGCCATCTCCGCTACAGCACCACCGGCCGCAGCGGTCTCGAATACACCCATCCATTCCTGCGCCGCAACAACTGGCGCTCGCGCACGCTCATGCTTTGCGGTAACTTCAATATGACCAACGTCGAGGAGATCTTCGGCTCGCTCGTAGCCTCGGGCCAGCATCCACGCATCTACAGCGACACCGCGCTGCTGCTTGAGCAGACCGGTACGGCTCTCGACAAGGAAAATCATCGCCTCTACCGCCTCCACCGCGACCGTATCGACGGCCGCGAGCTCACGAAGCTCATTGAAGATGAGCTCGACCTGGGCAACGTGCTGACGCAATGCGCTCCCATGTGGGACGGCGGATTTACGATATGCGGCGTGACCGGCTCGGGCTCGTCATTCGTGCACCGCGACACCCACGGCATCCGTCCGGCCTTCTATTATGTGGACGATGAAGTGATTGTGGCGGCCTCGGAGCGACCGGTAATACAGACGGTGTTTAACGTCACAATCGACAAAGTGCGTGAGCTCGACCCCGGCGCGGCTCTCCTTATCTCGCCCACGGGCGACCTTGAAGTGCGTCAGGTGCTTGAGCCGAAGAGCAACCGCCGCTGCGCTTTTGAGCGCATCTATTTCTCCCGCGGCTCTGATGCCGATATTTACAAGGAGCGTAAGCACTTAGGCGCCAACCTCGTGCCCGAGCTGCTCGAAATGATTGACCACCGCTTTGACACCACCGTATTTTCCTTTATCCCCAATACTGCCGAGGTAGCTTACTCAGGTATGGTAGAGGAACTTACCTATCGCCTCGATGCCGAGCGATTTGCCGAAATAAGCACCCTCTCAGCCCGCGGCGAGCTCACCGACGAGCGACTTGAGCAGATACTCCGCCGCAAAGTGCGCACCGAGAAAATTGCGATAAAGGACATAAAGCTCCGCACGTTTATCGCCACCGGCAGCTCGCGCAACGACCTCGCCACCCACGTCTATGACATCACCTACGGCTGCGTAGATACGGGCAAAGATACCCTCGTGGTGCTCGATGACTCGATAGTGCGCGGCACCACCCTCCGCCAGTCCATTCTCCGCATCCTCGACCGCCTCGCCCCGCGACGCATCATTGTGGCCTCGTCGGCCCCCGAGGTGCGCTACCCTGACTATTACGGTATCGACCTTCCCCGCCTCGACGAGCTCGCCGCATTCCGCGCCGTGATCTCGCTCCTCGAAACCGACGGTCGCCTTGACGCCCTCGACGACGTATACCGCAAAGCGCAGGCCAATCTCCTTCTCCCCGCCGACCGGCAGGTAAATGTGGTGAAAGACCTCTACGCCCTCTACAGCGCCCGCGCCATACAGCAGCGCATGGCCGAGATGCTCACTCCGCCCGACATCAACGCCCGCGTCGACCTTCTCTTCCAGACACTCGAAGGCCTCCACGACGCAGTGCCCGGCTGCCCGGGCGACTGGTATTTCTCAGGTGACTATCCCACCCCCGGAGGCACCCGCCTCGTCAATCGCGCTTTCGTAGACTTCTACGAAGGCCGCTAAGCCACCGCTTTCCGGTGGCTGAGGAGGGCGACCACGGCGTAGGCGAGGGCTGAGGCGATGGAGATGGGGAGGAGCATGGCGAAGTTGCCGGTCATCTCGGTGGTGATGAAGATGGCCATGAGGGGGGCCTTGATGATGCCGCTCATGGATGCCGCCATACCTACGAGGACAAAGGCTCCCACGGGAAGCGCCATGCCGAAAAACAGATTCAATCCGGCTGTAAATACATATCCGGCCATGCACCCGGCGAATAGGGCCGGGGAGAAGTCTCCGGCCACACCTCCGTAGGTGGCCGACGAGGTGCCTATGGCCTTGACCAGCATCACTCCGGCAGTGATAAGAAGCAGTATGAGCGGCGTGGCGGTGAGGGAAAATTGCAGGCTGCCGTTGAGCACGCTCGCGGGGTGGCCGTTGATGATGCCGCGCATTACCTCGTAGCCTTCTCCGTATAGGGCAGGGAAGAGCAGTAGGAGGCCGCCTGTGATAAGTCCGGCTATGACAGCACGGCTCCAGCGCGATTTTATCGACGTGTACCACTTGCCCATCACTTTCATGATGGTTGAATAATACACGGAGTAAAGTCCGCAGAAGAGGCCTATGAGCACCACGTAGAGATATTGTGAGGGCTCGATGCCGCCGGCGAAACTGAGGTCGGGCGTGTAGCCCGAGAGCGCGTAGGCCGTGAGTCCTGACGTGATACACGTTATGGCAAGCGCTATGAAATTAGCAGTGGTGAGAGGCAGTGCGAGCACCTCTATGGTGTAGAACATACCGCCCACCGGAGCCTTGAAAATCGCCGCGATGCCGGCTCCCGCGCCGCAGCATATTATGGCGCGCAGCTGCTGCGACGATAGTCCGGCCCAGCGGGCGAAATTACTGCCGATGGCCGCACCCGTGGTAGCGATAGGTCCCTCGCCGCCGGCCGAGCCACCGAATCCTAACGTTATCGAGCTGGCTATCAGAGGCGAAACTATCATCGACGGGCGGAGGTCAAATTGCCCCTCGATGAGCCGCCGCTTCACCAAGTCTGACCCATGGGAGATGTCCTGATGAATCACATAGCGCATATAAGCCACCGTGATAAGCAATCCTATTACCGGAATGATAATCAATGTATAGTCAGGCAACACTCTCATCAAGTCGCGGGTAATCAAGTGGTTGATGGTTCTTACCAGCCACTTGAGAACAAACGCGCCCACACCCGTCACCACCCCCACGGCAAGCAGGGTGATGATGATGTAGACACGCTCGGGAATGTGACGGCGTGCCCATGTTATGACTTGATTCTGAGCAGAGTTATCCATGAAATTTCAACGCGCGGGAGTGTCAGGAGGTTCAACTTGCTTGCAAATTTAATAATATATGTTAACAAAAGGACAATTCCACCGCCTTTTTGCCCTCTGCCCCATGAAAAACAACTAACTTTCCATCTTTGACACATTCTACTCTAACATACTAAGGCACACGGGGTTAGCCT
>CAYZFG010000074.1:0-12737 GCA_964477665.1 uncultured Staphylococcus sp. | reverse complement strand
AAAATCGCTAAACCGCCAAGGCGTTACGTGGATTGGGTTCCGAATTATGGATTAATGTGTATAAATGGTTGGTAAGTAATTTTCAATACGCAAATGTAATAAAAAATCCCCTGAAAATCAGAGGATTAAAAACGTTAAAATAAGTTAATAACAATATCCTTTCACCCCTTATTGTAATATTGATTAAAAGGCTTATTGTAATTAGTTGCTCAGGGCCTCGTCCATAGCCGCGGCAGCCTTGCGGCCGTCGCCCATAGCGAGAATCACCGTGGCACCGCCGCGCACTATGTCGCCTCCTGCATATATGGCGGGAATGGATGATTGCATGGTGGAATCGTTGACTACGATAGTACCGCGACGCGACACATCGAGCTGAGGTATTGCATTGGGTATAAGTGGATTAGGCGATACACCCACGCTCACTATCACCACGTCGACCTCTATCTCGTCAACAGCACCGGGGATAGGCTCGGGGCTGCGGCGGCCGCTTTCGTCGGGCTCACCGAGCTTCATGCGCTGAACCTTCATCGCCCTTAGGCGCCCTTTGTCATCGGCAAGATACTCCACAGGGTTGCTTAATGTCAAAAACTCAACCCCTTCCTGGCGGGCATGTTGTATTTCTTCCACTCGCGCAGGCATCTCTGCTTCGCTGCGCCGATACACTATCATTGCACGCTCGGCACCGTGACGACGGGCCGTGCGCACTGAATCCATGGCCGTATTGCCTCCGCCAATCACCGCAACACGCTTTCCGGTGAGCACGGGGGTGTCATGGCCGGGCTTTCCTGCCCCCATGAGATTGATGCGGGTAAGATACTCGTTGGCCGACATTACGCCTATGAAATTCTCGCCGGGTATACCCATGAATCGGGGCAGACCGGCTCCCGAGGCCACGAAGAGGCCGGCATATCCGTCGGCAAGCAACTGCTCGTAGCTGAGGGTCTTGCCTATCACGCAATCTCTCACAAATTCCACACCGCGGCGGCGCAGTGCGTCGATTTCCACGTCGACCACCTCATTGGGGAGACGGAACTCGGGAATGCCGTATTTAAGCACGCCGCCTATCTCGTGGAGGGCCTCAAAGACGGTGACGTCATATCCGCGCCCGGCCATCTCGCCGGCAAACGACAGTCCGGCCGGACCCGAACCCACTACGGCAACCTTCTTTCCTTTCTTCGGAGCACTTTCTTCAGGCAGCTCCACGGGGTTATATCTTTCATTATCAGCGGCAAAACGCTCAAGATAGCCTATTGCCACAGGCTGCTTCTTCATCTTATGATAGATGCACTTGCTCTCGCACTGCCGCTCCTGAGGGCACACGCGACCACACACGGCGGGCAGAGCGCTGGTGCGACGCAACACGGCGGCGGCTTCGTGGATGTGGCCGCGCTCGATGTTTTTCACAAAACCGGGAATATCAATCGACACGGGGCAACCGGTCACACACTGAGGGTCAGGGCAATCGAGGCAACGGGTGGCTTCGAGCACTGCCATCTCCCGACTAAGCCCGCGATTTACTTCGCGCGAGCAGGTCACGCGGTAGGCGGCATCGAGTTCGGGCATTGTCACGCGGGGTATCGACGTGCGCTCTTTGGCGGGTATCGAGTCGCGGAGCTCGCGGCGCCACTGCGCATCGCGTCCCGCGGTAATATCATTTTGTATCATAGCTTTTCAACCTCATTATCATTTCGTCAAAGTCCACCTTGTGGGCATCAAATTCGGGGCCGTCGATGCACACGAATCGTGTGCGGCCGTCGACCGTCACGCGACAAGCGCCGCACATTCCCGTGCCGTCGACCATTATGGTGTTGAGCGACACCATCGTGGGCACTCCGGCCTTCTCAGTGGTCTTGGCCACAAATTTCATCATCACGGCCGGACCGATGGCCACCACGAGGTCGACCTTCTCGCGCTCCATCACTGCCTCAACGCCGGCGGTGACGAGTCCGCGTGTGCCGGCCGAACCGTCGTCGGTCATTATTATCACCTCATCGGAATACTCGGCCACCTCCTTTTCTAGGATTATGAGCGAGGAATTGCGGGCGGCGAGGATGGAAATCACTCGGTTGCCTGCCTGCTTCATGGCCTTGACGATGGGGAGAAGCGGTGCCACTCCCACACCTCCGCCGCAGCACACCACGGTGCCGTAGTTCTGTATATCGGTAGCCTTGCCAAGAGGTCCCACAAGGTCAGTGAAGCAATCGCCGGGCTCAAGGGCACAAATCTTGTGAGTAGAGATACCCACGTCCTGCACCACGAGCATTATGGTGCCGCGCTCTACGTCGGCATCGGCTATCGTGAGCGGGATGCGTTCGCCCCCCTCCCCCACTCTCACTATCACGAAGTGGCCGGGACGGCGCGAGGCTGCCACGAGCGGAGCCTCGACGATGAATTTCACCACATGCTCCGAGAAATATTCTTTTTCTAATATCTTGTACACGGTATTAAGATTAACGGTATTGAGATTAATAGTGCAAAAATAGTATTTTTCTCTCAAATCGTGCAAAAATTCCGTAACTTTGCAGTACCAATGAATCAATCGCCGCACGACACTCGCCTTAACGAGCTCGCCGAATCTCCCGTGGGCTCGCTCCTTTTCCGCTATAGCTTCCCGGCTATAGTGGGTATGGTGGTGATGTCGCTCTACAATGTCATTGACCGCGTGATTATAGGTCAGGTCGTTGGCCCCGAGGCTATTACCGGACTCACCATCACCTTTCCGGTAATGAATCTTACGGCGGCGCTCGGTATACTCGTGGGTGCCGGTTCGTCGGCCTGCGTGTCGATAATGCTCGGCAGCGGCGACAGGCGGTCGGCCTCCATAGTGCTCGGCAATGCATTGACACTCACCCTCATTTTCGCCACGCTTTATATAGCATTTTTCGGCGTGTATCTCGACGAGATCCTGCGCAGTTTCGGCGCAAGCGACGTGACGCTCCCTTACGCCCGCGAGTTTATGACCTACCTCCTGCCGGGGTTGCTCATGACCAATCTCACCTTCTCGTTCAACAATATCATGCGCGCGTCGGGCTACCCCATCCGCGCCATGGTGACGATGCTCATCGGCGCGGGGTGCAATGTGGTGCTGGCCTACCTGTTTGTAATGGTTTTCCACCTCGGCATCAAGGGCGCGGCCATCGCCACCGACATATCCATGACCATCTCGATGCTCTTCGTGATGGTGCATTTTTTCAAGGATGACAGCACGCTACGCTTTCAGCGGGGCACATTTTCGCTGCGGTTTCATATCGTGAGCCGCATAGTGGCCATCGGTGCCGCGCCGTCGCTTGTCAATGCCGCCGCTTGCTTTATCAATGTGATTATCAACCGCTCGCTCTACGATTACGGAGGCGACATGGCAGTGGGCGCCGCGGGAATATTCACTACGTTCACATCACTATTGACCATGGTGTGCGTGGGGCTCTGCCAAGGTATGCAGCCCATCATAGGCTACAATTTCGGAGCCGGCAATCTCCACCGGCTCAACCGCTGCTACTGGCTCGCGGTGGGAGTGGCTACGGCCGTAACGGGTGCGGGAGCCGTGATCGGTTACACCATGCCCGGCTATATCGCCCGCGCGTTTACTACTGATACCGTGCTGATTTCCACCACTGTGCAGGCGCTCACCATAGCCATGACGGCATTTCCCGTTGTGGGATTTCAGATAGTCTCCACCACATTTTTCCAGTCGATAGGCATGGCGGCTAAATCCATCTTCCTCAGTCTGTGCCGTCAGGTATTGTTTCTCATCCCGCTGCTGTTGCTACTGCCGCCCCACTTCAAGCTTGCCGGCGTATGGATGGCCTTCCCCATCAGCGACCTCATCGCCACCCTCGTCACCGCCATCCTCATCGCCACCCAGCTCCACGCCCTAAGGAAAGAGAAAGGATAAAACAAATCCGGAATAATCTTAAAATTTCGCACTACGGTTGCTACAACGGATTAATACAATATTGCACTGCGGGAAACGTCGCACAGCGACGTCCCTACGACCTACACAGATAAACCGTATTTCGAAATAACCCGCTCGGTCAGCACTCTACTATGTGGCCGGTGTCGAGGTACCAGAGGTAGCCGCGGATGTTTTCGTAGCCCATTTCGGCGAAGCGCTCCATATAGCGGCGCACCTGTCGGCGGTAGCGGTTAGGGTTCTCCTGTCCTGTCTTATAGTCGATTATCTCGACGTTGCCGTCGGCGGTCCACACCACGCGGTCAGGGCGACGCTCTTCGCCGTCTACCATCACCGGGCGCTCGATAAGGACGCGCTCCACGTCGTCAAACCATCGTCGTGCCTTGTCGTCATTGAGAAGTCGGCGGGCGGTCTCGCGCACTTCCTCAATCTCATGCTCGGGTATTTGCCCTTCGCGTATCATCTTGGCAATCACCGGGTCAACGTCGTCAAGCGCACGCACGCGAGCCATAAGGTCATGCATCACTATACCTCGGCGACGGGCATTGGCAAAGTCGTAACGGCTGACGTCGTCGACGCGCGTGCCGTCCCAAAGGTCATCGCGGTCACTGCTCCAGTACACGGGCATCTCCTCGGTAGCCGAGGGAGTGAGCGCAGTCACGTCAGCTTTCTTATCAGCGCCGGCCACAGTGGGGGCGCCAATTTCCATAATGCCGTCATCATCAAAATGCAGTGGAATGTATTCAGAACCCTCATCTACAGGCACTTCCTGCGAAAGGCGGGCAATATATTCAGTCGTGCATGCGGCTATAGCGTCGCGCACAAAGTCGGCCACCGAGGTGCTTCGGGTCACTGCAAGACCCACATACAGGCGGTCGACGGCGCGGGTGAGAGCTACGTAAAACACATTGAGTTCGTCCATCAGCACGTCGCCCTGCAACTTCTCATACTCGTGCTCAAATGGTGTCCCCTGAAGTGCCGAGGTGCAGTTGATGGGGATAAATGGCGGGATGATTTCGGCGGGGATACCGGGCACGGGGGGCATCTTAAACCACTTCACCTCCTTGACAGTCACTTCTTTAGCGCCCGCAAACGGCAGAAGTACCACCTTATATTCCAGACCCTTGGCCTTATGGATAGTCAGCACAGAAAGCGACATATCGTCGGCCACTCCGGCCACGGGTGTCTTATATCCTTTCTCATCCCAGAAATCGAGGAAAGAACGAATATCGCCGTTGCCGTTCTTGACGAAATCGTTGACGAGATCCTGAAAAGCGCAGATAAAGAGATTTTGCGAAAGACGGTCAGCCGCCGGGACGTAGCGGGAAATGATACGCTCCACCACTGTGGGGAGGTTGAGACAGTTGACCGCAATAGCCTCCGAGGCAATCTCTTCCACCACTTCAGGCGACGATAGTGCCTCTACAAGGGAGCGGGAAGCCGTAAGATTTCGGCTGCGGAAAAATTCGTAGCGGTTGAGGAGTCGGGCTATCTCGCGACGCGATTTCTTGCGCGAAGAGCTGACATCGTCAGTAGCCGTAAGGAAACGCAACACACTGACTATCAACCTCACCACGCTCGACGACGAGACGAGTATCGACTGATCGCTGACGATACGCACGCCCTTAAACAACCCCTCTTCGCTCTGCAACCGCATCAGGTGCTCTATCACTCGCTCGCCCTCCTTGCGAGTGCGCACAAGCACTGCCACATCCTTGGGCTTATACCCGGCATCGAGAGCCGACTGAAGTTCGTAGGTCATCGCCGCGAGCATCGCCTCGCGACGCTCTTCGCCGCTCAGTTTGCCGAGGGCTTCAAAATCACGCACCTTCACGTAGCCATGGTGCTCGCGGTGCTTTGTCGAGACGAGCTGTACCACATTTTTATACAGGTCTACATTGCCGGTCACGGAGGCAAGTGCCATGAAAATCGTATTGTTGAATCGCACTACCTCAGCCGAACTGCGCCAGTTGGTATTCTCCTGCGGTGTGGTGCCGCGCGCCTCACACTCGCCATCAAAGGCGCGGTGAAGATTCATGAGCAGGCGCGGCTCAGAGTTGCGGAAGCGGTAGATACATTGCTTCTCGTCGCCTATCACCAGGCAGTCCTGACTGCGGCTCATGCTCGTCTCCACCAGCGGCAGCAGGTTCTCCCACTGCAAGGGCGACGTGTCCTGAAACTCGTCGATAAGGAAGTGCTCCAATTCCTGACCCAATCGCTCGTAGACAAACGGCGTATCATCCCGCCCTATAATGCGGCGCAGGATGGCATTGGTATCAGAGAGCATTATGGTGGAATTTTCCTTGCGGTAGGCGCTTATACACTCGTTGAGACGCTTGAGCAACCCGAGATGGAAAAGATTCTTGCGCAGTATATCAAGGAAGCGAGTGCCGTCATAACACTCTAATATGCAGCGGCATGCCTCACGGATAAGATCGTCGAGCACGGCAGTGCGGAGCGGCGACTTCTTATAATCCTTAAGATAAGCCTTCTCGATATTATCAATGACATTCACAGGTGTGGCGCCGGGCTCCTTGCCGTCGGCTCGTCGGCCTTTAATCCATGTTTTCAGGAGATTGACGGTATTCTTCTGCACGATCCCTTCGCACCCGTTGGCCGTGAGGTAGTCGAGGGCAGCCTTGCAGGCGTCGGCAGTGGAGCGGCGGTAAGTGCCTATGGTATTGACGAGGTAGCGGTCAAAGTCAGTAAGCCGCTGAGGATCTTCGAGGTAATCCATGATGGCACGCTCGTTGTCAACGAACGTCTCGCCCGAAATATCCTTGAAAAACTTTATCAGGTTGTTGTGGAGCTGCGACGAGCGGTTGAATACGTTAAACGACCCGCCCTCTTCCACCTTATCAGTCATGTAGGTTTCGAGCCAGCGGAGCAGATGATAATTGTCGCGCGCATTACCGTCGCTCATATTCAGGTTGCCGAGCATCTCGGCCACACCTAAAGCTATCACACGCTGGTCGTCGAGCTCCACCTCATAGTTGCCGTCAATTTCAGCCTCGCGGGCAAAGGTGCGCAATACGAGCTGAAAGAAAGCGTCGATGGTGCTGACATTAAACGAGTTGAAGTCATGCAACAAGTCGTCGAGGGCAGAAGCGGCTGCAGCTTTCAACTGCTCCTCAGAGCATCCGAAAAGCTCGCGGAGGTAATCGAGATACGGGCTCGGAGCCGTCCAACCGGGTTCGCGACCGGCAAGTACGGCAAGCTCGTGGATAATACGGCTCTTCATCTCCTCGGTAGCCTTGTTGGTGAAGGTGATGGCGAGGATATGACGGTGACGCGACGCGCCGCGACGGGCAAGATGATACGAGCCGTCTTCACGTTTCTCCCCCAGAATCAGGGTGATATATTCGCGGGCAAGGGTGAACGTCTTGCCCGAACCGGCCGAAGCCTTATAGATTTTCAGCATTTTACCCCCTTGAACTTATATCCCATTTCCTTGAGCAACCGAGCCACACGCTCGCGGCAGTCGCCTTGAATCAATATCTCACCGCCGCGCGCCGAGCCTCCTGTAGCGAGGCGCTGCTTGAGGCGGGCGGCCACATCGCGCAGCTCATCGTCGCTGCACGTGAAGCCGGAGAGAATGGTAGCTTGCTTTCCGCCACGGCCCTTGCGCTCATAGGAAATTTCTATCACATCCTTCTTTGCCGCGGGCGTATCTTCCTCAGCCACAGGCTCGGGCGTATCGTCCACCGGCAGTGAGGAGCCAAGCGCTGCCAAGCGCGATTTCCAGTCGTCGGTATTCATCACATGGGGATTGAATCGGGTTCTTCCTCAGGCCAGGGCATAGGCTCGTCGATATTCTGCACTATGGCCGTGAGGGTCATGGAGTAAGGTATGTCGGCCACCGGACACTCGGCGTAAAACGCGCGAGCCGAGTCGGCATTTATCTCATAAGCAGCACGATAGCAAGCCACGGCTTTGCTGACGTTGTCATAGTCGTCATGCGCGTAAGCCTCATTGAGCTTCATGTGCACTATCGAGAGGCGCCCCAGCTGCGAGGCTGTGAGCGAGGCGGCGTTCATATCGGCATCGAGGGCATCGGTGAGCGACTGAGCGTCGGCCGTGCGGCCGTCGGCCATAGCCTGCTCGGCATCGCTGAGATTGGTCTCAAAGCGACCGGAGTGGTCAGAGCATGCCGCCGCAATGGCCACGGCGAGGATTGAGAGTAATATAATAATGTGGTGTTTCATTTTCTCAACTGGTATACATAGTTTATACCGTCGCTTTCGAGCGACAGCTGATTATTGGTAAAGGACAGCACTTTCTTGCCCAGACGGGCGGGTATGTCGCCTATGAGCGACTTGTCGCCCTCCCACTGCAGTGTTGCGGGGTCGAGCTCTATCAGGAGGGAGTCACGCTTCACATCCCAGCGACCTTCCACGCTGTAGGTGAGCACGTCGGGGCGCACGGCTCTCACCACGCATGTACCGTCGGTATTCAGCTCCATGAGCGGGGTCTTGTCTGATACCTCGGGGATATAGTAATTGCCCGCTATCTTGCGGGCCTCATCAGAGATGGGGCTGCAAGCCACGGCCAAGGGCACTGAAATAAGGGCTAATAGTTTTTTCGAAATCATGATACGAGCGGCAGTTTGCACCACAAAGTTAATCATTATTTCCGTCTTTAGCAATAAATGAATGATTTTTGAGTTTATATATTATAACCGATCAACACGATGAACAAAATCCTCCACATACTGACCATAGCAGCCATCGCCGCGCTTATCCCGCTGACGGCCAAGGCTCAGAAAGATGATTTCAACCCTATCCAGACCGGTGTTAACTCGCTCGGTATCGCTCCTGACGCCCGCGGTGCCTCGATGGGTGACCTCGGCGCGGCTACCGATCCTGACGCCAACTCGCAGTTTTGGAATCCGTCGAAATACGCATTTGCCTACAGCAAGGGCGCCGTATCGCTCAGCTATACACCGTGGCTCCGCAAACTCGTCAACGACATCTTCCTCGCCAACGTATCAGGCTACTGGAAGCTGGGCAGCGAGGACAATCAGGCTATATCGGCTTCGCTCCGCTACTTCTCGTTGGGCGAGGTAAGCAACTCACTCGCCGGCGAGACGGGGACGCAGACGCTGAACCCGTATGAAATGTCGTTTGACGTAGGTTACTCGCGCAAACTTTCGGAAAAGTTCTCGATGGGTATCGTGTTCCGCTACATCTACTCTGACCTCGGGTTCTCCGACAGCGAAAGCGATCAGGGCTCCGGTGCCTCGGCATTCTCAGCCGACATCTCGGGCTACTATACCACTTATCCCATGATAGGCCGCAACGAGTGCCAGTGGTCGTGGGGATGGGACATCTCCAATATCGGTACCAAAGTGGCTTATAACCACGGTGATAACCCCGCGTTCCTTCCCACCAACCTGCGTATAGGTACATCGTTTACCTTCCCGCTGGCCGACTATCACAACCTCTCGCTCAACCTCGACGCCAACAAGCTGCTCGTGCCCTCGATGCCCCGCCGCGTGGACTTCCCTGACGATACCGAAGGTGAAATCGAGTACATCGAGTCTTACTCCAAGTGGCAGAATATGTCGCCGTTTACCGGTATCTTCAAGTCGTTTACCGATGCTCCCGGCGGTTTCAAGGAGGAGTTGAGAGAGATTTCGTGGTCGTTTGGTGCAGAATACAGCTATAATCAGCAGTTCTTCCTCCGCGCCGGTTATTTCTATCAGGATGCTACGAAGGGTAATCTCCAGTACTTCGGTCTGGGTGCCGGCTTCGCGCTCAATGTGCTCCGCCTCGATGCCTCTTACATGCTCGCCACCGCTCAGACCTCTCCGCTCGACCAGACTCTCCGCTTCACCCTTACATTTGACATGGACGGTCTCCGCGAACTCTTCGGCGGCCGCCGCTAACGTAACGCACCACATATTTTATATATGAATGATTTCCGTATTGGTTCGGGATACGACGTGCACCGGCTCGTAGATGGCCGCGACCTGATACTCTGCGGTGTGAAAGTCCCTCACGTGCAGGGGCTTTTGGGTCACAGCGATGCAGACGTTGCTCTCCACGCTCTCTGCGACGCGCTGCTCGGAGCAGCCGCCTTGGGCGATATTGGCAAGCATTTTCCCGACACTGACGATGCCTATAAGGGTGCCGATTCGCGAGTGCTCCTGCGCAAGGTCGTGGAGCTGATTTCGGAAAAGCACTTTGACATAGCCAATGTCGACGTCACCATCATAGCCCAGCGCCCCAAGCTGCGCGATTATATCGACACCATGCGTGAAAATGTAGCCGCCGACCTCGGTATCGACCTTTCGCGCGTCTCGGTCAAGGCCACCACCACCGAGCACCTCGGATTTGAAGGGCGCGGCGAGGGTATTGCCGCCCAGGCGTCGGCCTTAGTGGTGCACAATCTCTGACATTTCCGGCCATGGGACGCATGCTGAAAATACTGCGCGTGGTGATTGAGTCGGTCATCTTCGGCCTGCTCACATACTCATCCGTGCGCGTCACCAGCAGTTTTGCTCCCGTAGCATCATTTCTCGCTGAGATACAGTTTATCCCCGCCACGGTCACTTTTTCCATGACCATCATAATATCGTGGCTGCTCGTCACCCTCATTTTCGGGCGGATTTATTGCTCTACGGTATGTCCTATGGGCGCGGTGCAGGATGCCGTGGCCCGCGTATCTATCGCCGCACGGGGCAGGAAATGGAAAGGGTACACTTATCAACGACCGCTCAACCTATTGCGCTACATATCGCTGGGCGTGGTATTCTTTGCCCTCGCGTTCGGCCTCACCGCCATAATGCTTATCCTCGACCCGTTTACCATCTACGAGCGCACCCTCGCCGGAGTGCATCCGGCGGTGCTGTCATCTCCGGTAAAGGCAGGGGTGGCAGGCACGGCGGGATTCATCGTCTCGGCAGCGGTACTCGCCACGATAAGTTTTTTTGCTTCCATGCGTGGCCGCACTTTCTGCAACACGCTATGCCCGGCCGGAACGACTCTGAGCTTTGTGGCGCGATACTCCATATTTCATATTGACATCAACCCCGACAAGTGCATCCAGTGCCGCCGCTGCGAGCGGGTGTGCAAAGCGCGATGCATCGACGTCCCTGCCCACACGGTCGACGCTTCCCGCTGCGTGGTGTGCTTCAACTGCGTGACAGGCTGCCCCAACGATGCGATACGCTACACTTCCGAGCGCCATCGCCTCTCCTACCCTCTCATGCAGAGCATCGACGGTGCCATCGCAAGCGCCTCTAATTCGCCCCGCACTGAGGGTAATGCCGTAACTTCCACTGAAAAAACTCCAACTCATGAAAACATATCTTGACCTCCTTGACCACATCATGAAGAGCGGCACCGACAAGGGTGACCGCACCGGCACGGGCACGCGCTCGGTGTTTGGCTACCAGATGCGTTTTGACCTCGCCGACGGTTTTCCGCTTCTCACCACCAAGAAGTTACATCTCAAGTCAATAATCCACGAGTTGCTGTGGTTTCTCCGCGGCGATACCAATGTGAAGTATCTTCAGGACAATGGCGTAAGGATATGGAACGAATGGGCGGGGCCTGACGGCGACCTGGGCCACATCTACGGCTATCAGTGGCGCTCGTGGCCTGATTACTCCGGCGGTCATATTGACCAGATCAAGGATGTGATAGAGCAGATTAAGAGCAATCCTGACTCGCGCCGGTTGATAGTAAGCGCATGGAACGTAGCCGATCTGCCCGGTATGCACCTGCCTCCGTGTCACCTGCTGTTTCAGTTTTACGTAGCCGACGGCCGCCTGTCGCTTCAGCTCTACCAGCGCAGCGCCGACTCATTTCTCGGCGTGCCGTTCAACATCGCCTCTTATGCCCTTCTGCTCATGATGGTAGCTCAGGTCACCGGACTTGAAGCGGGCGAATTTGTCCACACGCTCGGCGATGCCCATATCTACAACAATCACTTCGAGCAGGTGCGCGAGCAGCTTTCACGCGAGCCCCGCGCATTGCCCCGCATGGTCATCAACCCCGACGTGAAAGATATATTTGACTTCAAGTATGAAGATTTCCACCTTGAAGACTACAATCCTCATCCCCACATCGCAGCTAAGGTATCAGTATGACAGTCAGCATTATAGTTGCCATTGACCGCGAGGGAGGAATAGGCCGCAACGGTGATCTTCTTTTCCATATCTCTGACGATCTCCGCCGCTTCCGCCGCCTCACTACCGGCCACACCATTATCATGGGGCGCAAGACTTTTGAATCCTTCCCCAAAGGACCGCTCCCTGACCGCCGCAACATTATCATCACCCGCAATCATGATTACCACGTGGACGGAGCCGCGACAGCCGGTTCGATCGATGAAGCACTCCGCATGTGCGCCCACGAGGATAAGGTATTTATAATAGGAGGCGGCGAGATTTACCGCCAGGCCTTCCCGCTCGCTTCATGCCTCGAAATCACCCGCATAGATGCCGTAGCCGAGGCTGATACCTTCTTCCCCGAAATCAATCCTGCCGAGTGGACACTCACTGCCGAGGAGCCCGCCATGACCGACCCCAAGACCGGCGTGACCTACCGCTTCCTCACCTATTTGCGAAATTCATAAATTATCCCTAACTTTGCGCCACGCAATCAAGGCTTGGTAGTTCAATGGATAGAACAAGCCTCTCCTAAAGGTTAGATAGGGGTTCGATTCCCCTCCGAGCTACTTTTTAAGTTTAAGTAATAGTGAATAAGCACCCACCACGCTTATTCACTATTTTTATCACCGTCTTGTGAGGACGCACCATGGAGAGTCACAATTCTGTTCACTTATGGATTCATGACGATTAATAGGAAAATTTGAAATC
>CAYZFG010000073.1:0-13165 GCA_964477665.1 uncultured Staphylococcus sp. | reverse complement strand
TATTAAAACAAAAAAATCCCCAAATTATTTGGAATTTAACATAGAATACGTGAGAACCGTACCGTCTGCCCGCTCTACAAGCCAAGGCCCTGGGATTGCCCATCACTGTAGAACGGACAACGCAGAAGCCTCACGCAGAATATGTGCATATACACCGGCGGCTGACGCGTGGCGTGAGCACGTCGGCGAGTGAATATCAACATATTCATAAAGGCATCTACCATTGTCTCACTCCTTGACAGTGATTTAGAATTTTCCCAGGATTCCGGCTTGTCAAGAAAGAGCGTCAAGTAAACGCTTTCATATTTAATAGCAGGCCTGTACGCAGCATTGCACCGTATATATGACCGAGGCTTCTGCGGGGAGGTCTACGAGTGCAAATTTAAATATTATTATTGAATTAAACAAGAATATTATGCCGCGGGCCGGCTCAGGTTTTTTTATATGACAAAGATAGTAAAAGAGCGCTTATGAGAGCAAGTCCCCTTTGTTCCACTTTGCGGCGGGCGGTGGACTTATGGGTGTAGCCGGACGCTTTTTTATGGCATATTTTGAATGATAAGTAATTGTTGAAACTTACTTAATGACTATATTTGCCAAAGATTACACTTAAGTTATGCATAAAGGAAGTGATATACCTGTTTCGCTGATGACTTCTGACGGTGATACTTATGATATGGGTATGGAGATTATCCGTGTCAGGCCGCGCCGCGTGATATGGCTTACTGTCAGGGACGGGCGTAAGGTGGCGCTGAAAGGGCTCCCCGAACATCTGCGCTCCCACCCCGAGGAAATATCGTCATTGCGCAAAGAGTATCTTCTGGGTATGAAGGTGGAGACGGAAGGCGTGGCGAGGGTATATGGTTTCAGCCTTCATCCTCAGGTCGGCTACGTGATAGAAATGGAGTATGTCGACGGACCTACGCTCGATGAATACCTTGCCGGTAGTAAAGCCGGGCTGCAAGAGCGTCGCAAGTTAGCGCTCAGTCTTGCCACGGCTATAGTCGCCATGCATCGGGCCGGAGTAATCCACCGTGACCTCAAGCCCGACAATATTCTGATAAGCTCAAAGGATTGTCAACCGAAGATCATCGACTTCGGCAACGGCGATGCTGAGGAATTTGTAATCCACAAAAAATCTCTGGGCACCGAACTCTTTGGTGCCCCCGAGCAGCAGATACCCTCGGGTGGAGGCAAGGAGAGCGATGTGTATTCTTTCGGGAAAATCCTTGAAGTGCTCCTGCCCGAGCGCCGCTACGGGGGCTTGCGTAATGCATGCCTTGCTCAAGAGCCGTCTTCTCGTCCGGCGATGGAACATGTGGCGCGTAGGCTCGGCCGACGAGTGAGCGGCATGTGGACGATAGTGGCGGCTGTTACCGCTGCTGCGGGTGTGGTAGCGGTGATTGTGCTGAACCTTTCCACCGGCCGGAGTGAAATTGCTCCGGAGTCCGGCGCTGCCGCTGATGATACTGTGGCAACCGCGACTGTCGCACCGCCCGAAATGATAGTTGAGGAGGTTGCTGTCCCTGAGCCGGTCGCTACGAAAAAGGAGAGCCCTCGGCCGGTGAGGGATATTGGCGAAATCATGAAGAAATATATCATTGAGGCCGATGAAATCAATGCCCGATACGGGGCAATTCCTTACGATTTCGATATAAACGATCTTGATTCGAAAAAGGAAAATGACCGGCTTAGGCTGCAGCGTGGCGACGAGCATTTCCGACTGGCCGAGAAGATGGAGAGCGAATTGACCTCGGCCGGATTTGACGACCGGCAGCGAGTGGAGGCGAAACACGAGTTGTGGACTCACATAATCATGGAAACTAACCGGATAGATGGTGCTGATGACATACGCGATAACATGATGCGCGATTATGGCTTACAGTCAGGTGCCGAATGAATCACATAAAATATCCCCTGTGCGGAGCCGGCTATGTAGGAGAGCGGAGCTACGTCGGGGCGGAATACCCTGAAAAATGCGGGGGCGTGCTGCGTAAAGCAACTACATTCCACTGTGTCGCCCACCTTCAGCCGGGAGTTCTCGTTTTCAATGACTTCAAATAGCGATGGCCTCATGTGTCGCAGACGCACCTTGCGGTTGGGGTGCCACATAAGAGAAACCTCCGTATCGAGCGGCATAAAGCGGGTCTCCACGTAATTTCCGGTGAATTCCTTTGACTGGATGGCCGATGCGGTGGCACAATATTCCGGCCAGTCACTGAATCCCAGCAGTCGGCACAGCGCGCGAAGTGTAAAATTGCTCGGCGAATAGTCCTCTCCTTTATCAGCTATGTATCCCCACACACGTTTTAGCGTCGTGGGGCTGATATATCCGAGGCCTTCTTCCCTAAGGCGGTCACTGAGGTAGGTGTAGTCGGCCGGCGACGCGAGTGTAAGGGCGATGTATTGTTCCACATCGCTACGCAGGCGCTTAAGCGCTTCCTCCTCATATTTCTTACCTTTGGATGCCATGGGTCGAAACTTCCCGCAAAAGTATTAAAAATATCGCGTTGCCGCAAAATCATCTGTCAAAGGGACTAAAAGGGATTGACCGGCGGGGCCGGGGATGAACACGCGGGCTACGCGGGGCGTTTTATAGGTATGGATAATGATTTACAGGAATATACGCCGGAGTTTACGCCTGAGGGCGTGGAGCGCTTTCTGGCCGGGGCGTGGGTGCCGGGCATAGGTCCGGCGTTTGCGCGGCGGCTCGTGGAGCGGTTTGGCACCGATGCCATTCGTGTGCTTGCCGAGGAGCCGGAGCGCGCCATGGAGGTCGAGGGGCTGGGCGAGGCCAAGGTGCGCGCTGCCTCCGAGGCTCTGGCCGAGCTCCGCCACCCGCTCGACTTGCTTGTGTTTCTGTACTCATGCGGCCTCTCCGATGTGCTCATCGAGCGCATCCTCGGCAAGTATCGCAAGAAGGCTGCCCGGGTGGTGTTGACTGACCCTTACTCGATGGTGGAGGATGTGTGGCAGCTGTCGTTTTTCGTGGCCGACAAGATTGGCCGCGCCCTCGGAATACCCTCCGACGATCCCCGCCGATTACAGGCGGCGCTCGTGGGCGCAGTGAAGCATTACGCCGAGCAGGGGCATCTCTTTGCCACGCCCGAGCAGGCCGTGGAGCGGGCGGTCGAGATGGCGAAGGTGGATGAGGCGACGGTGCGCCGCGAGATACCGGCCACCGTGGAGGCGGGCCGACTCGTCGAGAGTAGGGGAGGGCTGTATCTGCCTGTCTTCTACCATGCCGAGAAGGAGGGCGCGCGTAAGATTCTCGCCCTGAGCGATGCGGAGATGCCCCGCCTTGAAGCCGATGATATTCCGGATCGCACACGCGCTGATCAGCCTTACAGTCCCGAGCAGACCGACGCGATACTGCGCACCGTAAATTCGCCCGTGATGGTGCTTACCGGTGGCCCGGGTACGGGTAAGACCACCGTGCTCAGCGGCGTTATCGAGGCGCTCCGGCGGCAGGGCAAGCGCGTGGTGCTCGCTGCGCCTACGGGGCGAGCCGCCAAGCGCATGACGGCTCTCACCGGTCACGAGGCCACGACGATTCATCGCCTTCTCGGCTATCGTCAGGGCGAGGGTTACCGTCGCCGCTTCATCGAGGCCGACGCACTGATTATCGACGAGGGGTCGATGATGGAGCAGGTGCTGCTTAACCATCTCCTCGACGCCGTCAGACCGGGCACCCAGATTATAATTGTGGGCGACGTAGATCAGTTGCCGGCTATAGGTGCGGGCGACGTGCTTCGCGACATGATAGCCTCGGGTGCCGTCCCCGTGGCGAGTCTGGAAAGCAATTTCCGCCAGACCGACGGCAGTCTTATTGCCTCGGGTGCACGCGCCATACGTCAGGGCGATATGCCGGTTTCCGACCCCTCGCGCGACTTCATCATCATCGAGGAAACTGGCCCACGGGCTATCCGCGACCGCATCCTTCAGCTCGTCTCCACCGAGCTCCCGGCCGAGCGTGGCATCGCTCCGACCGATATTCTTGTAGTTACTCCTCAGCAAGTGGGACCGCTGGGTGCGCGAGTGCTCAACGTTGACCTCCAGCAACGCCTCAACCCTGATGCCCCTGCCGTGATACGCGGCTCTACGGCTCTGAAGCTCGGCGACCCGGTGATGCAAACCAAGAACTCGCGCGACCGTGGCATCTATAATGGCGAGACGGGACGTATCACTGCCGTTGACCCCGCCGCCCGCACCCTCACCGTCACTTACTCCGATGGCCGCACGTCTACTTACGGCCCGGGCGAACTTGGCGAATTGACCCTCGCCTACGCCACTACCGTCCACAAGCTTCAAGGCTCCGAGACCCCCTACATGGTTTTTCCTATCACCATGACCCACAAGCCCATGCTCTACCGCAACCTGCTCTACACGGCCGTGAGCCGCGCCACGCGCCTGTGCGTGCTCGTAGGTGAAAAGTCGGCCCTCCGCTATGCCGTAACCCGCAACCCCGCCATCACCCGCAACTCCAACTTCCGCCACCGGTTACGTAAGTCATAGGTCATAGTTATAAGTTATAAGTTATAAGGTGGTTTTAGGTCATAGGGCAGAGTTATAAGTTATGAAGTGTTGCTGGTTATTTCTGGAACTCATTGATCGCCGCATTGCAACAACTGATGTAGGGACGTCGCTGTGCGACGTTTCCAAGAAGAGCCGTCGGTAACTTTCTGTATGGCAGGATAATAGCTTGTTGCTCTACTCCTAAACGTCGCACAGCGACGTCCCTACATGCGGGGCACAAATTTGCATGACATCATAAGTGGCGGAGGGCTGGAAGCCCGCGGAAGAATGCGGGTAAAGGATATTAAAAAAATCAACCTATAAGTTGATTTACGTGTTATATTTTTGTATATTTGTGGCGTGAAATTGAATGCTTATGCTGTATGATTTGATTTATCCCGTAGATGAAAGTTCCCTCCGTACGATTCCTTGCGTGGTGGCAGCAGCTTATTTCGATTCTGATGAATTGAAAGGGTTCGGTGTTGATCCGAGTGCATGGGAGGTCAGAGAGCCATTTCGAGAAGAGAATGAATTTGAAAAGGTATTTAAACTTTGGGATTCCCCACTTTACCTAAGAGAGTTCTTCTCTGAAAATGCCGGGTATTTCAGTCAGGATTACTGGAATGGAATCACTGAGGATGAGTTTGTGATCGACGTGACACGAGCCCTTAATGAGATAAGAAACGAGCTCCTCAGACTATTCCGTTGCCATGACTTTCACACTGTGGTTCAGCCTCTTGATGTATCGGATGCCGATGCCCGCATGTACCGGAGCATTAGGGTAAAGGTTAAGCAAGGGTGGATCCACAAGCGCTTGGCATTTAGGTTCTATGCCATTGAGGTGGAGGAGGGAAAATGTTATATAATAACCGGGGCGGCTATAAAAATCCATAAGGATATGATGAAGGCGCCAAATACTGCAATAGAAAAGTCGAAACTTGATTTCGCGTTGCATGAACTTGCATCTCACGGCGTGGATACTAAAGAATTGTTTATTGATTTTATATTGTGATAAATTTGAAAGATATGAAGGAGTCAACGGAAAATAGACGATTGAGAAAAACTTCCTCATGGATGACCGACGCAATGGCATCGATCAATAATGAGGATGAGATTCTTGTGGGAAAGAAGATAGTTCTTAAGATACTCCGATATATGGAGGATAACCACCTTACGCAGAAAGAACTCGCAGTGAAACTTGGAGTTTCACCACAGTACATAAATAAATTTCTTCACGGTCAAGGCGGCGACATAAAATTATCCACTATAGTAAGGTATGGAAGAATATTAGGCATCAAGCTGATTGAAGTGCCTGATAATGAGCCACGTTTGCATAAGCCTACAGTCGCCCATACCACCAACCTCCGCCATAGTTTGTGATCATCGCAGATCTTCAGTTGTAGGGCCGTCACTTTGCAAATTTACATGACTTCATAAGTGGCGGAGGGCTGGAAGCCCGATGTTGTGTGAGCCGCCCACACGACATCGCCCTTTCAGGGCTCAATATCATGACTTTATCTGTGCCGGGCACTTACATGCGCGGTTAATGACAACGACGCCGCGCCGCGGCTGAGGTTACATCAGATGCACTACAGTTTTAGTAAACAGAATCAGGACGTCGCTGTGCGACGTTCCCAAGAATAGCCGTCGGTAACTTTCTGTATGGCAGGGTGATAGCTTGTTGCTCTACTCCTAAGCGTCGCACAGCGACGTCCCTACAATCATAGCGTAAAAATTAAAGGGTTCAGGCTGTTGTGTCGTAGTCTAAGATGTGGTCGATGGCGGTGAGTTCGGTGGGGGTGAAGGTGAGGTGGTCGAGGCAGCGGAGAGTGTCGGCGAGTTGGGCCGTGGAGCTGCTGCCTACGATTACCGAGGTCACGCGACTGTCTTTGAGCAGCCACGCCAGCGACATCTCGGCCAGCGACTGGCCGCGGTCATGAGCGATGGCGTCGAGCTTCTTCAGGCGTTCCACGAGCTCAGGCGTGATTATCTCCGGCTTGAGAAACTTCCCTATCCAGGCGCGCGACCCGGCAGGAATACCGTCGAGGTAGCGCGAAGTGAGTATGCCTTGCTCAAGGGGCGAGAAGGCGGTGAATCCTACACCGCAGCGCGCCGCCTGGTCGAGAATGCCCGACGTCTCCACCTCGCGATCCATCAGATTATATCGACCTTGATAGATGAGGCAAGGCACGTCGCGCGCCGCCAGATAGTCGTAGGCCGCCTGCGATGCCTCGTAAGGCCACTTTGAAATACCCACGTAGAGCGCCTTGCCCTGACGCACGATGTCGACGAGCGCCTGAAGCGTCTCTTCGACGGGTGTATCGGGGTCAAACCGGTGGCTGTAGAAAATATCCACATACTCCAGATTCATGCGCCGCAGGCTCTGGTGGAGCGACGCGAAAAGATACTTCCGCGACCCGAAATTTCCGTATGGCCCCGGCCACATATCGTAGCCCGCCTTGGTGGTGACGATCATCTCGTCGCGATAGGGGCGGAAAGATTTCTCCATCACCGCGCCGAATGTCTCCTCGGCCGACCCGTAAGAAGGCCCGTAATTGTTGGCCAGATCAAAGCACGTAATGCCGTGGTCAAAGGCAAAGTGAAGCATGTCGCGGCTCGTGGCGAGAGAGTTGACATCGCCGAAATTGTGCCACAGCCCCAGCGAGATACGCGGGAGCAGAAGGCCGCTGCAGCCACATCGCTCATATTTCATTCCGCAGTCATAGCGGCTCTCGTCAGCACGGTAAGGAGGAAGTATCATGGCGGTAAAATCTTTTTCGCAAAGATAAGATTTATTTACTACTTTTGCGGTATGGAAAAGGAATTTTTGCCCGAGTGGGCTTTCGGAATGAATTGTGCCGTGACGGTGGTCGACACTGATTGCCGCATTATATACATGAACGAGCGTTCGCGACAGACGTTTGCCTCCCGCGGCGGGGCTGACCTGATAGGCCACGACATCATGGAGTATCACGCCGAGCGGTCGCAGGGCATCATCCGCCGCCTCCTTGCCGAAGGTGGCTCAAATGCCTATACTATCTTGAAAAACGGAGTCAGGAAGATGATTTACCAGACCACCTGGCACCGTGCCGACGGCACTCTCGGCGGCCTCGTGGAGCTCTCGATGGTCATCCCCGATGAAATGCCCCACTACATACGCGAGTGAGTTACTCCCCGCCTGATTTCACCTTAGGCACGCGCTCGTAGCGGAAGTAGAGTGTGAAGAGAAGCACGCATCCGAGGGCCACGATGGGCACGCCTATTATCGAGGGCGCACTGATGCTGTAGCCTGCCGCTATCACCGTGCTGCCCATCCACGCGGCTATGGCGTTGCCGGCATTGTAGGCTATCTGGATGCACGCCGCGCCCAAAAATTCACCGCCTCGCGCATAGCCCACTATCGACGATTGCAGCGGACTGCCCGACCCGAACAGTGCGGCCGTGCCAAACATCATCAATACTACAGCCGCCACCTTGTAGCATGCGAAGAAATACAGAAGCACCATCACGGGGATAGCCGAGGCCTGAACCCATCCGGCCACCCACGCGGGCTTATACCGGTCGCTCAGCCGGCCGGCTATGAGGTTGCCCGCCACCATGCCGGCGCCCGAGAGCACCATGAGCCACGACAGGTCATTCTGCGTGAATCCGCTCACCTGCGTAAGCTGCGGGTCGATGTAGCTGTACCAGCAGTAGATACCGATCTGGCCGAAAAGCACGCCGCCAAATATGAGCCACGGCGGCAACGTGCGCAGGAAGTGAAACTGAGCCTTAAACCCGTGATTTTCCATCGGCTCAAGGCGCGGAATCCACGCCCCTATAGCGCAGGCCGTGGCCGCTCCGCATATACCCACGATGAGAAATGCGATGCGCCACGTGGCATGGTTGGCCAGAAACGTACCCATAGGCACGCCCACGAGATTAGCCGCCGTCATGCCCGCTATCATGTAGGCCACGGCGCTCACTTGCTTGCCGGCGTCGGCTATCTTGCGGGCCACGATGGCACCCACACCGAAATAGCAACCGTGGGGCAGACCTGACATGAAGCGCGCCGCAAAAAATGAGCCGTAATTCCACGCGCAGGCCGCGAAAAGATTGCCCACGGCTATCATTACGCTCAGCACCACCATCAACCGCTTCAGGGGGATGCGGCGGGCGAAAAGCAGCATCGCCGCTCCGGCACACACGCCTAAGGCGTAGGCCGATATAAAATGTCCGGCTTGAGCTACGGTCACTCCCATGTTGGCGGCGATGTCGCTGAGGATTCCCATCATGAGAAACTCGGCGATGCCAAGCGAGAACGTACCCATCGCCAGCGCGAAAAGTCCTTTTTTCATAAAACTGTATCTGTGAAAATTCTTCCGCAAAGATAGAAAAAAAGCATCGATTTGCCAATCGTCGGCCCGGCCGCTGAACTATTTCTCATCCTCCGCGCGTTATTATTTAAATGAACTATCTCGAAATCATAGGGACGGCGGTAGGAATCGTGTACCTGATTCTTGAATACCGTGCCAGCGCATGGCTGTGGGCGGCAAGCATAGCCATGCCCGCGATATATTTAGGTGTGTATTACGAGGCCGGACTGTATGCCGACTTCGGAATCAGCATCTACTACATCCTCGCGTCGGTCTACGGCGCGGTGTGCTGGCTGCGTCACCATGGCGACCGCAGAGTGGAGGAGCTGAAAATCACCCGCACACCGCGGCGGCTTTACGTGCCCCTGGTGGTAGTCTTCGCAATAATTTTCGTAGCGATTGGTTACATTCTCAGCCGCTACACTGACAGCACCGTGCCATGGGCCGACGCTTTCACTACCGCGCTCAGCATCGTGGCCATGTGGATGCTCGCCCGCAAGTATCTGGAGCAGTGGATAGTGTGGATAGCTGCCGACGTGGCTTGCGCCGTGCTATATGTGTATAAAGATCTGTGGTTTACCGGCGCGCTATATATGGCCTACGCCGTCATAGCCGTGCTCGGATACCGCAAGTGGAAACTCCTCATGAACTGAAGATTATGGATAAAAACTCTATCACTGATTTCTCGCCCGAGGCCGTGATCATCGACGCCGGCTCGTTTCCTTCCTCGCCCATAGCCCTGCAGTGGCTCGACGGCTGCGACAGAATAGTGTGTTGCGACGGCGCCGCTGACCGGTTTATTGCCGCCGGACACCGTCCGTGGCGCATCGTGGGCGACTGCGACTCGCTCTCCCCGGCGACCATGGCGGAATATAGCACCATCGTGCGCCGCAATCCTGACCAGGAGACCAACGACCAGACTAAATCAGTGACCTACCTCGCCGCCCGCGGCATAACCCGTATCGCCATCCTGGGCGCCACCGGAATGCGCGAAGACCACACGATAGGCAACATCAGTCTGCTCGTCGACTACCTGAGCCGCGGCATCGACGCCCGCGCTTATACTGACTATGGAGTATTTATCCCCGCCGAGGGCGATCGCACATTTCACTGCCCCGCCGGCACGCAGGTGTCAATCTTCAACTTTGGCGCTACCGATATGACCGCCGAGGGATTGCGTTATCCCATCCGCGACTTCACCACGTGGTGGCAAGGCACCCTCAATGCCACCACCGCCCCCGCCTTCACCATCCACGCCCGCGGCACCTACCTTGTGTTTATCAACTATCCCGGTTAATTCATTTGAAAAATAAACGGTAATTACGTTTATTAGATTATTAGATGTCGAAGTTTTTCAAATCATAGAACATCAGTCTCGTTTCTTCATCCTTGTCTTGCTCGGTGAAAAAGCGGAATCCGTTCTTTTCATAAAAAGCTGTGGCTGAATTAAGGGCATCCACTGTAAGGAATCGACACCCCAGTCTTCTTACGGAAGTAAATGTATACTTTATGCTGTCAAGTACGAAAGTCCCCAAGCCGTGACCTGCGTATTTCTCATTCACAGCGAGTCGTCCTATTTTAATAGCGGGGTAGCTTTTGCGCCTTTTATTATTGGGAATGTTGCGGTTCAGTTTATTCCATACTGATTTTTCATCGGGATTGAAAGAAATCTTATCGGCGAGAATACTGAAATACGCTACCGTCACATCAGCTTTCTCATCTTCGATAAGATAAGTCACGGCCATCAGTTCTTTTTGGAAATGCTTTGCATCATCAAAAAGAAAACTGTTCAAGTCATTTTCGGCACATTTGAATGGCCGTATTGAAGTTAATGAGGAGAGTTGAATTTGAGTGAATTTAGAGAAATCCATCTTACCAAGGGAAATTACTGATGGATTTCATAAGCTCATAAGCCCGGCGGGCTCTTTCTTTCTCTTCCTCAGCAACCGGTCTCGGTTGCGAAATCAACTTCTCAAAGCGTTCAGCATCCTTGCCGTAAAGTTCGGGGGTGTCTTTGATAGGTCTTGCCATAAAGAGGAGTTTTTTAATTACGATACAAAGATACAACAAAAAATCGCTATACGGATGTTCACAGACGATATTTTTTGAAGGAAGTTTCCTCGAAGAATTTGTTATAAGGATATAACCGTATAACTTTGCGAAAAAGAAATATAAGAATCATGAATAAAAAAATATACCTTGCAGGCGGGTGTTTCTGGGGTACGGAGCATCTGCTGTCGCTCGTGGAGGGCGTAGTGAAAACCACCGCGGGCTATGCCAATAGTCTCGTGCCTGACCCGACTTATGAAATGGTGTGCACCGGTCGCACCGGCGCCGCAGAAACCGTGGAGGTGGTTTACGATGACCATGCCGTAGGCCTCTCCGAGCTCCTCACCATCTACTTCCGCAGCATCGACCCGCTCTCGCTCAACCGTCAGGGCAACGACGTCGGCACCCAATACCGCACCGGAATCTATTATACCGACCCCGCCGACCTCCCCGTGATAGAGGCCGTCGTTGCCACCGTGCAGCGGCGTCACCCGCAGCAGAAGCTCGCGGTGGAGGTGGCTCCGCTGGCCAACTTCTATCCCGCCGAGCTCTACCACCAGCAGTATCTCGACAAGAATCCCGGCGGTTACTGCCACGTTGACCCGGCTCTCTTTGAGGAAGTGCGCTCCCGCGCCCCGCGCCGCAACGATAAGGACGACCTCCGCCGCCGCCTCACCCCGCTACAGTGGGAAGTGACGCAAAACGGCGCCACCGAGCGCCCTTACGTCAATGAATATGACCACGAATTTCGCCCCGGTATCTACGTGGACATCACCGACGGCACTCCGCTCTTCATCTCCACGCGCAAGTACGACTCAGGCTGCGGCTGGCCCGCCTTCACCCGCCCCATCGACCCCTCGCTCATCACCGAGCACGTCGACAACTCCTTCAATCGCACCCGCACCGAAGTGCGCTCCGCATCATCGGGCTCCCACCTGGGCCACGTGTTCCCCGACGGCCCCGCCTCTGACGGCGGCCTGCGCTACTGCATCAAC
Source organism: uncultured Staphylococcus sp. (assembly GCA_964477665.1). Lineage (GTDB taxonomy): Bacteria > Bacteroidota > Bacteroidia > Bacteroidales > Muribaculaceae > Duncaniella. The sequence continues at coordinate 1,251 of CAYZFG010000073.1, read as the reverse complement.
TCCGCCGCGCTCCGCTTCATCCCCGCCGCCTCGATGGCCGCCGAAGGCTACGCCTCCTACCTCCCCATGCTCGACGAAAGTCATAGGTCAGAGTTATAAGTGATGAGGTGATTAGGTTATAGATAATTTTGTATCGACAATATTGTCTATAACCTAACCTATCTTTTCACTCATGTCAACTTTTAAAATGAAATTTTGCCCTGCTGAGCCTGAGGCGCGGCAGGGCAGTATCGTCTATTTTATCGAGAACGATGCTCCGTCGCGGCACTACTTTGTCAATGCTGCCGGGAGCGAAGGGCGATTTCGCCGCAGGCAGCGGCACGTTCCCGGGGTGCTTGCCTATACTGAAGAAATCACGGCCTCGCTGAAGCGGCAAAACCGCATGGGCACCGCCACCAATTATAGCGCCGCCCACGCGAGTTTCAGCCGTTTTCGCGGCGGAGTGGACATAGCGCTTGACCGCCTTGACCGCTCAGTGATGGAGGAGTATCAGAGCAGCTTGCTCGCCGGCGGACTGGCGCTCAATTCCGTGTCGTTCTACATGCGCATCCTTCGGGCTGTGTATAATCGAGCCGTAGAGCAGGGCATTACGGCCGACCGTCGGCCCTTCGCCACCGTGTTTACAGGCATGGAGAAGACACGCAAGCGAGCCATCACGGCTGTGGAAATAAGGCGCATCCACACGCTCGACCTGTCGTCGCGCCCCGAGCTTGAGTTTGCCCGCGACATTTTCATCTTCCTCTTTTTCTGCCGCGGCATGTCGATGATCGATGCCGCGTTTCTGCGCATGACCGACGTGGTGCGCGGCACTATCTCTTACCGCCGCCGCAAGACCGGCCAGCGCCTCGAAGTAAAAATCATATCACAAATTTCCGAGATAATCGACCGCTATCATATCCCGGGATCCCCATATCTCTTGCCGGTGATACTGAGCCCGGGGCGCGACGAACGGCGGCAATATGAGTCGGCGCTCCGCCGTGTCAACAATGCTTTGAAGACCATAGGGACAATGGCCGGAATTTCCGTGCCCCTTTCCACCTACGTCAGCCGTCACTCGTGGGCCACTATCGCAAAGAAGAGAAATGTGCCCGTGGCCGTGATCGCCGATGCCCTCGGCCACGAATCAGCTGTCACCACTGCAATCTATCTCGACTCGATCGACGCATCGGTCATTGACCGTGCCAATGAAATAGTAGTCAGAGGAATATAAGGTCGCAAAACAAAAAATCCATTTCCTTATAAGAAACGGAT
>CAYZFG010000072.1:0-13427 GCA_964477665.1 uncultured Staphylococcus sp. | reverse complement strand
CGCTCTCCGCTCTCCGCTCTCCGCTCTCCGCTCTCCGCTCTCCACTCTCCACTCTCCACCATTTTCTCTCTACAAATATTGCACAGGTGGGAAGAATGACCTAATTTCGCGGTGAATTTCCAATCAAGGTATACGATGCGTCACGTTTTCACATTTCTGCTATTGCTCGTCGGGATATTTCCCGCTGTGGCCGACTCGATTGCGGCCGAAAAGTTCTCTTACGTCCCGCAGATCAGCGGTACTCTCCGCGCGCGCTGGGAGGCCGACCTCGACGACGGCATGCAGCGCTTTCAGGTCAGAAATGCCCGACTGATTCTCCAGGGTAAGATCGCGCCGGAAATATCTTATTTCTTCCAGACCGACCTCTGCGACCGCGGCAAGATGAAAATTCTCGATGCTTACGGCCAGATAGGTATCATCAAGGGGCTCAACCTGCGCGCCGGTCAGTTTCGTATGCCTATGGGCGTGGAGACGTTTCGCGCGCCGTGGACCTACCTCTTCAACAATCGCTCCACCGTGGGCAAGATGTGCAACTACCGCGCCGTGGGTGCGCGCCTGCATTATCAGCTCCCTCGGGTGCCGCTCATGATGGAGGCGGGCGCGTTCAGCCCCTGGACGATAGGCGACCACGAGAAGTGGAGCAAGACCTACGCTTTCGGATCTAAGGTGCAATATTACCTTGGCGACTGGACCTTTACCACCGGCTTCCAGTCGGTCAAGCCCGCAGAGGTGAGAATGAATTACGTGGACGCTTCGATTGGCTGGCACACGTCGCGCTGGCAGGTGGAGGGGGAATATATGTATAAGCACTACACCCACCGCGCGCTCGCGGCTACCCATCTCTGGTGCCTCTTCGGCAGCTACTCCATGCCTGTAAAGGCGGGCGTGTTCAACTACCTCTCGTTTCAGGGACGATGGGACGGCGCGACCGACAATTCCGACGGTACAACCGTGGACTCCGACGGCCACATCACCGTAACCGACGCCGCCCGCAACCGCCTCACAGCCGGAGCCACCATCTCCTATCGCCGCCCGAAAGTGTGGCTCGACCTGCGCCTCAACTACGAAAAACTCTTCTACCACCACGCCTTCACCCCCGCCACCGGCCAAGGCGACCGCCTCTCGGCCGAGTTAGTGTTGCATTTTTGATTTTTTATTGTAGGGACGTCGCTGTGCGACGTTTCTGGAAAGAGCATAATCTATTATCCTGTCATACAATAAGTTACCATCGTCTCCTCTCCGAAACGTCGCACAGCGACGTCCCTACACCCGGCACATCATTCTTCGCAGAGTGAAGTGGCAAGCCGATTACGACGCCAGACGTTCCATGGAACGTCCCTACAGGAGGCTGGAAATCAATCGGTTGTAGCGCAATCCATCGCCGTAGTCGCGGCTGCGGGGGTCAGCGGCCCCCGCTCCATATTCCGCCCACCACCCTCCACTCTCCGCTCTCCACTTTATAACTTATAACTCTGACTTATGACATAACTTATAACTCTGACTTATGACCTATTTCTCCCTGACGGGGCGGATGGAGCCGCCGATGTTGGCGGGCTTGGCGGTGGAAAGGTAGGGCTTGCCGTCGGCGCCATAGTAGATCTGAAAGGTATGGTCGACCCCGACGTCCTTGACAAATGTCACGTAGCCTTGCGATGTGAGATAGTAGATTTTGTCGCCGCTATTGTAGCTATTGGGCACGTTGTCTACCCAAGTGCCGCCCACAAAGTCTACGGTGCGGGTCTTGGCATTGTCGGCATACATTGATACTGAATTATGAAATCTCGGCGAAGCGTTGCGCCACGGATTTTCGCCCTTGGCGTTGGGCTGCACGTCGGGCGTGTCGCTGAAGCCGAAAGCCATGAAGTCAAGTCCCGAAGGCATGCAATATCCCGGCGGACACGGGTCATACATGCTCTTGCGCACAGCGTCGGCGGTATAGCGGTCAGAGGTCATGTTGTCCCACGACCAGATGTTGATGTAGCTCTGCTCAGGATCGTTGATGAAATAGTCAGAGCCGTAGGTGAGATTGTTGTAGAGGCGGGTAAAAATGTCGGGGCTCGACGAGGCATGCGCCATAGTGGCAGATACACCTTGGAACGGCGCCGGGCGGCCAAATTGCCAGAATGGCGTGGAGCCTTGGATATACTCGTTGGTCGTGGACTGATGCACGATGATATAGTCAGTAGTTTTGCCGCTCTCGGCTTGAGTGAGCTGTAACCGGTAATCATTATCGTAGTAAGTATACGTGTACCGGGGCAGCCAGCCTAAGTCAACCGCCGCCATGGAGTAGTTATAGCCGTTGGCGGTCACATTTACGTCGGTCGACTTGTCAAGCTGATCAGTACACCATATATGCCAGCTCCACACGCGGTTACCCCAGTTATCGTAAAGCGAGATTACGGCGTTGCCATAACCGCCGCCGGCCCTGAAGCGGATATATTGATTGTCTTTAAAAAGCTCAGGCTCGGTAATGAGGTCAGAGCCGGTCTGCCAGTCGACCTTCACGGTAAACTGACTCCAATTATACTGAGAATCAGCGAGAATGTCGCAGATGTAGGTATAGCTATCGTACTCACGATACATATACATCTCATCCTGAGAAGGCAAACCATCCCATCCTATGGTGCTACCTTTACCCGGAAAACCCGGCACGGAATGGAGGTGTTGAGGGTACCCCGCACTACAAGAATTCGTCCAACCCCAGTTAAAGGCTTCAAAATCGTGATCGCAGTAGCCGAGGGCACCCGAGTAACTATACTTGCGTATCTCTCCGTCTTTCAGGCGGGTACCATACACGGCAGGGAAGCACACCCAGCCGGTATACTTGCAAGGATAGCAGTTGGCCGTAGTGTTTTCTGCATTATATTCATCAAGGCTACCGGTGGGCGACGCAAGGTTATACGGAATATATTTATCGTTGTATAATTGTTGCGACTCCATGTGGATGGTCTCAAGCGTCTTTGAATGAGTCATGTGTGGAATTATGATCTGAAAGTTGCCGTCACCGCGCTCGGTGGTGGGATAGGTATCCTTGAAGTAATTCTGAATATTGGTGGGAGCTGCCCACGATCTGTTAGAATACTGCTCCTGCAGTGATGTAGTCCAGTTGACGTTGACATATTTCGTCGGGTCACCTTCGCGCGAGATAGTCTTGTAGGACTTCACAGGGAGGTTAAACGTACCGCCCTCAACCTGAAGATCAGTTACAGCTGAGGCATCGATCTGAAATGTATAGTCGATCTTTATCGACGAAGTAGCAACCCTATATTTATACGTCTTCCCCGCTTCCCAAGTAAGGCCGGCAATAGAACCATGAAATTCGCGTGCAGTTCCGGTCTCTTGATCTGTAAGAGTAAAATACAGCTCTGCACCTTCAGGAGTTGTCTGAGGGATAACGAAGAATGACTTTGATGCATCTTTGTTCAATGTAGATGGAGCATAACCGGAAATATACCCATTGGGGCCGTCCATCGTATACGATACAGGATTAGAGTGATCGGTCCAACAACTTTTGTCAAGGTTATATACTCCGGTGCCATAAACATTTTTAATTGCCACTTCTCCTACTATTCCGGCATAGAATGATCCGGAACTTTTTCCCCGCTATATAAGAGCCTATCAGTATTAGTTATAAAACTTACCGATGCCAACGCATGAGTAAAATTCATCTTTACGGGTTTATAACTATTTCCCGCAATTTCACCCGACGACGCTACAAAAATATCTCTCTGAGATGGCTGAGTGAGTGGTACGGTGTATTTAAAGCAAGGATCACCCTTGGCATCTGAGGCCATTGGTGTCCCTGTATCTGACGGCATCACGCCAAAAAATTTCAGTTTGTATCGACCGCCTGGCCATATATATTCTTTTGGCGTAGTAACAATATCATCTTTGATACTGGTGACAACTTTATAAGCGAAATTGGAAGTCTGATTGCCGTCCCATCCTTGGGCTGCAAGATATTTATAGCCAAAAAGATCAAAGCCTGACCACAGAGTGCTGCGCTGTGAGCCGCGCGACTCGGGGATGGTGTCGATTACTTCTGCGGGCAGATCTTCAGCGTAGATTTCAAGGTAAAGGGAGTCGCCGCCTTCCACTGACTGCACTGCTATCACGTCCACTAATTCGGGACCCGCAGCCGTGGAGCGGGAGCGTGAGGCAGAGCCGTCGGCTACGTCGCCGTCGGCGTTATCGGTCATCCATCCTGCCTCGGCGGTGAATGAGATTATACGGGAGGAGTTTTCGTAATCATTTCCGAAATCATCGGAACACGACACTATGCAGGCAATGACGTTAAGAGACAAAAGTGTCAGCAGGGATTTTCGGAGTAAGGTCATAGGTCTATGCGTGAAAAGTAGTCCGGACATTTAAGGTGGGAATGACAGGCCGGGATTCCGGAGCCCGGCCTGTCAAAAGGGAATAGAAGGAATTGTGTGCTGTTTAACTTAAGATATTCAGTTGTAGGGACGTCGCTGTGCGACGTTTCCGGGTGTAGCTGATTGTAACTTTCTAAATAATAGTTTATTGCTATTCTCCGTCGCGAAGCGACATCCCTGCACCATAAGTCATAAGTCTACAGCATTGAGTAGACGGTAGGGATTACACGCCCATGGTGGGATTCTGGGCTGAAGTAGTCCAGTTGGTGATGGTCACAGAGAAGCGGATGGGGGTATCAACTACGGAGTCGCCGGTCTTGGGAGCATCGTCGTCGCCACCGCCGGGGTTCTGCTCATCCTCGTCGCCATTGTCGTTGGAGGGGTCATCATCGTTCTTGGGGTGATCCTTATCATCCTCGTCGCCGGGTACGCCCGGGTCAAACTGGTTGTCGCCGCCGGTAGCGGGAGCTACCACGCCGGCACCGGTAGAGAAGTCGAGAGTGTAGATATACTTCTTACCTGCTTCCCACTTGGTGTCGATGGGCACAGCTACCCAGCCGTAAGCGTCCTGATCAGCATCCTTGGGGAAGAGGAGCTTGCCGTCGTTGTCCTTGAGGTTGAGCTTCACAGCGATGTAAGCGCCGCCGGCAGCATTGTTCTCGTCGGTGTTGACCCAAGCGGTGAGCTGCTGGGGCACGAGCATGGCGGTACCGGCCTCGCCCATGAGCGAAGTCTCGGAAGTAGTAGCCTGGAGCACGACGGGCTCATCGTAGAGCACCTTGTAAGAACCCTTGGTCTTACCTGCGGTGGTCCAGCCCTTTGACATGTCGTAGTCAGCGGCATTGTAAGCGCCTACGATCTTGATACCGGCGATGGTATACTTGTTGAAACCGCCGTTTTTAGCCTTGATTTCCACCTGCGAGAGGGCGTGCTTGAAGTTGAGCGATACGCCGCTCTTCTCGTTGGCTTTCTTGGTACCGGTAGCGGTGCCGTGCACGAAGTCAACCTGCTTGGCCACGTCGTAGCGGGGAGCGAAGCCGGCGAGGGTGAGGTTGGTCTTGGTCAGCGCAAGAGTACCGTTGAGCACGCCGCCGTTGGCCGTGGTAGCGGGTGAGTAGGCGATAAACGAGAGGGTCTGGTTCTCGTCCTCGGGCCAGTAGTGATTGGTGACGGAGTAGAAGAAACCGTCGGTCTTGGTGAAGAGTTCTTCCTCAAAACCATCGTAGATCGCATTTCCGTTGTAGGCCGACGCGTAGAACGAAGAGAGGCTTGCGGCGGTCTCTTCAGAAGCGCGTGAGGCTGTCTCGGCACGGAAGTCGATGGCGCGTCCACGGTTTACATCCTTCATCTCGTCGTCGGAGCAGGAGGTGAGAGCCATCACTGCAACCGAGGTCAGTAACATGATCTTTTTCATGATGCAGAAGTTTTTAAATGGTTGATAAAAAGTTAATTGAATATTTTGGTTTTACATTTGCAGGTTTTCGGTCACGCTGGTCCACTCGCCCATCGACACTGAGAATCCACCGCCGCCCATAGCCTCGGGGAGTTCGAGGCCGTCGACGGTGATGGCGTTGCTGCCGTCGGCCGCAGCGGCGTGGACATGCTCGGTGACATCGTAGGAATGATACCAGCGGGTGCCGTCGGTGAGCACGGCGTAGACCGTGAGCTGATGCAGGGCGTGCTCGGCAGCGTCGTCGCGGGTGCGGGAGCGTCCGCAGTGCCCGAAGGAGTGTACCGTGCCGCCGAGTGAAGTTGAGGAGGTGGAGAGGAGCTCGAAGGTGATGGTGACATTTTCATCTGACACGGATCCGTCGTGAGGGAACATTGAGCCTGACATACCCGAGAGCGATGCGCTGAGCGAGAGCACGCCGCCGAGATTCTTTACGCCGGTGACATTGATGCTGTAGTGACACACGGCATCGGCCGGGGTGAGGGTCAGTGACAGGCGCGAGGTGAAGTCGTCGACCACCAGGCCGTCGGCGCGGGCTATCCACAGCGACTCGGCGGCTGAGGTCATGCGCTCGTTTTCAGTGCCGGGGGCGCGGGGCACTTCGCCCGATCTCACGGCTAAGCCTTCCATCTCATAGGCGTCGCGCAGGCGCAGCTCAAAGGTGTGAAGGTCGCCGGTATTGTTTACGGTGACGGTTTCACCGTCGGAGTTAAATGCTATGGCGGTATATCGTCCCACGGGCACCTGAATGAGGCTGCCTTCGCGACCCTTGAATTCATATCGCAGCGGCTCGCTGCCGTCGTCGGGGAAGAGGTAGAGGCTCATCGACTCGGGGTCGGCGTCGGGGTGGAGACTCCAGTCAAATGTCACGTCGAGCGGGCGACGGCCTCGTCCGGCCTCGTCGCGGCTCAGTTCCTGCTGGAGCTGGCACGACGCAAGCAGCCACGCCATGGTAATCATCGCAATCACGCTCCTGAGCATCGCTTTCATTTCCGTCCTCCTTTCCACAGATACCACACGAGCGAGATTTCAGCCTTGGTGGGGCCGAAATAGCGGCGGGTGAGGGTGGATTTCCACACATTTAAGCCCTCGGAGTGACTGTAAGTCTGATAGCGGCCCGTGAGGTAGCCCACGCCTAAGGTGAAGTCGAGCGCGAGGCTGCTGTTGAGCCCGAGGGTATAGCCGCCCTGAAGGCCCGCGCCTATGGTGGGATGATTGAAGAAGCTCGTGCGCGAGCCGCCCGAGAGGTAGCCTTTCGAGCCGAGAAGCACGTCGTAGCGCAGCATCTGGCCGTAGAGCCCGGCAAACCATCCCTGCATCACTGCGGCGCGTCGGCCGAAATACTTGCGGGCAAAGATTTCGCCACCCTGCCAGCGCCATATGCGGCTCATGTCGCTCTTGCTCCACCAGGCGTAGTAGAAGTCGGCTCCGGCGGTGAATCCGCGGCCGAGGTTGAACTCCACGCCTATGTTGGGCACAAGTGCCGCGTCGTAGAGCAGGTTGCTGCGGAGCGCCATTATGGGTCGGTGGCATGGCGATAGACTCTTTACCGAAGAGTACGGTGCTACATTATAAAAATCGCTGATGTCAAGCGGCCGGGCGGGCAGCGGAGCGGACATTTCTTGCGCAAACTCTTTAGTATCAGCTACCGAGAGACGCTGTGGTTTTTCATAGATAATAATGATTTCAGAAACGCGTAATTGGGGGAATATGTCGCGCTCCATGCTCTGCCACGAGAGGCCGCCGCAAAGCGAGCGGAGTTGTCGTTTTCGGCTGTCAACCACTTTTCCGCCGTCGATTATCCACTCGGGAGTAGTGGTGACGATGTCGATTGCCTCCTCGGCGCAAGGCGCTTCGCTGCCTGAGAGGCGGCTCTTCAGTCCCTCCCAGTCTATGCCTATGGAGCGGGAGGTGATGATGGTGGTGTCGATGCCTGAATACTCAGCGAGAAGCGAGCGGGCGGTGAGGGTGCGGTCTTCGGAAAGACGCTGATTAAATCGGGTGTCACCCTCGGGCGAGGCGCCTGATGTTATCTTCACGCTTTTGACGGCAGCGGTGCGGGCGGAACGCTTCAGAGCGCCCAGCCGGCTGAGATAGTCGCGGTTGGCGGCGAGGTCAGGTTCATATATCGACTGCCCCTGACTGTAGTGAATCTTTACGGTCAAGGTGTCGGTCGGCTGCGCCACTGATGCCGCTACTGCTACTATGTGAAATAATAGGAATGCAATAAGGCGTATGCTGACCACGTGCCATATTTTATGAGAGGTTGTCAATGGTATTATCTCCTTTTCAGGTTGCGGTGCAAAGGTACGGCAGGGGCATGAAACGAGGGGCACGCGGGGCGTTTCAAAGCGTTACGGCGGGCGTTACACGCGTTACAAATCATTACATAGCCCCGTTTCGTGCCGCAACAGGCGTAATTACCCCATGAAATTCGCGCATTTCATCGTAACTTTGCGCCCATGATACGACATGCAGCTCTTTACGTGATACTCGCGGCCCTCGCCCTGATGGCGGGCGGCTGCCGACGTGATGCCAAGCCCGAGCCCAACAAGTGGCCGCGGGTAAATAATGATTTTGACCGCCTGACCGAGCTGGCCGAAAGTTACCTTTTCTAGAATACGAAGTTTCAAGCCGTGGACTCCATTGTCACGCGCATGGACTCGATAGCCTCCACCCTATCGGGGCGCAAGGCTGAAGTGGCCCGCGTGGAGCAGATGTATTGGAAAACCTATCTTATGCTACCCTCTCAGGGACGCGAGAAGGCTTTCGCCGTGGCCGACTCGGCGCGGGCGCTTGCCGAGAAGTTGGGTAATGAATATCTGTGTAACCGCCTCGACGATCTTACTGATGTATTTTTCAACCGTAAGAGCACCGAGACTCTCGGCGCGCTGCTGAATTTTTATGATTATTACGGCAAGGTGGGAGACTTGGGGCAGCAAGGCAACATGGCGATGCTCATTTCCAACAATCTGCTATACCCTCCCATACCCGAGCTGAGTATGCGCTACCTCAACACGGCCGACTCGCTATTCGCTTTAGCCGGACTGGAAAACCGCCGCGAGGGATTGCGCATTAACCGGCTGTCGCTGAGATTCAACCTCGGTGATACCATAGGGATTAAGAATGAATATGAGAATCTTCTGGCGTCAGCCCGCCGCAATAATGACATCAACCTGCAGGAACTGCTTCTGCGCAATTATTACTTTTTCACCCACGACAGTGCGGCGATCTATGAGGGCTACGAGATAGTAAGGAAGTTGGCCCACCCTGACTCCGCAGCTACAGGCTTATCTGCCTTCCGTGGTCTATATGAGGCACTTATTAGTGATAACATGTTGAGTAACAATGACTTAAACGGGGGGGGTAAATTCGCTCGCCTGTGCGAGAAGCACCTTGACGAAATGCGCGACTTAGACGAGCTCGAACTTGCATATTCGGCCCTCGGTAATTACTACGCAGCCATAGGCGATTACAAGAAGGCGAGTTACTACCGAGGTGAATATGTAAAGGTGAGAGTTGAGAAAGATACCGAAATAGATCAGCCCCTCTCAAAGATAAGCATAGAGCGCCTCGATACTATCCACCGCCACGAGATGGAAAATGAGGCGGAGCGGCAGGTGCTGAAGATACGGTTGTATGTGATCTCGGGCGTGAGCTTGCTCGTGATACTGCTCATCATCGCCGGAGTGGTGCGATGGCGCAGCCGGCAGCGCATGAAGACTCTGCAGCTCACTCTCGAAGCCGAGCGAAATCAGCGACGCATCCTTGCTATGCAGATGCACAGCGAGGAGGCCGACAAACTGCTCGACAGCGTGAAGACCCAAATGGAACGCATGGCCCACGAGGGTGTGGCGAAAAATGAGGAGGCGACCCGCATAGAGCAAAATGTAAAGCTCCACATCGCGGGCAAGAGTGAGAAGGAGACGTTTGAGGAGGCGTTTGCTGCGGTAAGCCCTGAGTTTACTAAGAGGCTGAAGGAGCGTGCGCCGGGACTGACGGCCTCCAACATACGCCTGTGTACATATATTTATATGGGTCTCACTCCCCACGAGATTGCCTCGCTGATGCACATCACTGACAATGGATTGCGCGTGGCTCGCCACCGTCTACGCCAGAAATTTAATTTAGGAAAGGACGAGCCGCTCGAAACATTCTTACAGAACCTCTGACATAAGCTCTCCGCCGGCCAGTGTGGTAGTGATGCGTGAGCCCGCGGGCACTTGGGCGGGTCGGGTCACGGCGTGACCGTCGACGCGCGTGATCGAGTAGCCGCGGCTGAGTGTGGCGGCGGGTGACAGCACTTCCACGAGCCGCTGCAGGGAGTCGAGCTGCGTGGAGCGTCGGTTGAGGGTGGTCTTTGTGGCCATGGAAAGTCGCTGCACGGCTCCGTCGAGGCGCGACTGATATGGCCGCAGCGCTCCTGATGATGCCGAGACCACGCGGAGCGAAAGGCGGTCGAGCGCGGTGCGGGCATTGCTCACCGCCGCCCCCGGCAGGAAGGGAAGGCGCGATGATATGTAGGCAAGTTGCTCTGACGTTTCGGCAAGGATGCGACCGGCTGAGAGGGTGATAGCGCGGGCGGCATTTTCTATCCGGTCAAGAAGCTCCTCGGCCTGACTAATAAGCCATTGGGCAGCAGCCGTGGGAGTCTTGACGCGCATATTGGCCACGTAGTCGAGCACGGTGATGTCGCGCTCGTGGCCTATGCCCACTATCACGGGGAGAGGAAATTGCGCGATGTTGGCCGCAAGCTCGTAGTTTTCAAATGAAGCGAGGTCGCTCGTGGCGCCGCCGCCGCGTATTATCACCACGCAGTCCCAGTCATCGCCCTCGGCGGCAATCTCATCGAGAGCCGCGATGATCGACGCGGGCGCCTGCGTGCCCTGAAGAATGGCACCGAATAGGCGGGTGGTAAAGTGGATGCGGCGCGGATTCTCGGCAAGGTGGCGCATGAAGTCGCCGTAGCCAGCCGCCCCTTCAGCCGAAATCACGGCCACGCGCAGCGAGGGAGCATTCCACGCCAGCTCGCGGTTGAGATTTATCACCCCCTCGTTTGTGAGTCGGGCAAGTATCTCGCGGCGCAGCCTCAGCAGGTCGCCCATCGTATAGGTAGGATCGATATCGGTGATGTTGAGCGAAAGTCCGTAGGCGGGGTGATAGTTGGCCGTGACCTTCACCATCACCTTCATGCCGCTGTCGAGGCGCGTCCCGGTGGCCATGAAGAAGTCGGCATCGAGGCGCTGAAAGGTAGTGCGCCATATCGTGGCGCGGGCGCGGGCAATGGTCTCGCCGGTATTGGGATTCTTCTGAATCAGTTCGAGATAGCAATGGCCGTTGCGGCGCAGGTCGCTGGTCTCGGCGGTGACCCATGCGCAGCGCAGAGCCGGTGCCGAGGCCACTACCTCGGCTATGAGATTATTGAACTGCTCAAGAGTGAGCGAGGGCGGGGGAAGGCTCATCGGTCAAGGCGAATTACGGGGATACAGTTGTTTAAACACGTTCTCCTGTAGGGACGCTCCATGGAGCGTCCGGCAGAGCGATATGGTAACTCTCATGATACAATTTTGTGCGCACCATCAATCGCCGTGGTCGCCGCCGGACGCTCCATGGAGCATCCCTACAAGATTTTGCATTAAGTTACCGACACCTCACCGGTCAAGGGTGAACTTCTTGCCGGTCCACGTATAGGATAGCGTGGGGCGGAGATAGGGGCTCACGATGTCGTAGATATCCTCGTCGAGGAAGCGGTTGAGATTGTTGACCAGCAGCAGCTTACCGGTGGCGGGGTCGTAGTTGTACGACGCGAGCATGAAGGGCACCTGCATCTCCACGTCGGCCTTGTTGGCTTTTCCCTCATCGGTGAGCCAGTCGTCGAGGCGGGGCTTGGCGAAGAAGTCGCCATCAGGGAGCGCCTTCCAGTCGGCGTCGAAAAATGCTATCGAGCTGTCGAGGCCGGGGGAAGCCACGGTGGAAATCACCGCCACAATCTGGCCCGAGTTGCCGTCGAGCACTACGATCTGGGCCGTGGACGAATCGGTCATCTTTACGCTCAGCGACTTATCGCTCAGCGCCGTGACGGCCGACTGACCCTTGAGATTGTTGGTCGACGTGTTGCTCATCCCGCTGTTGAAATAGTCGATCATATCCATGCGGGTGGAGCTGTCGAGGAGCGGGAATACCGAGTTGGGCGCCGTGGAGAAAGCCTCCGACGCTGTAAGCTGAGCCATCATGGCGAGCGAGCCTGCAAGCAGACCGGCCGCCGAAAGTATAATACGGTTTAACATAGGCGGGTATTTTATATTATAACGTAGCCCCGGGGCGAAATCGTATTACAGTAATGATTTTATCTCATCACTTCTTAGATTTCTTTGTGGCGATGCGGGCATAGTCGCGGTCAGGGACGGCGATTTCGCTGTGGATGCGCTTGCCCACAAACTCTGCGCCGGTGAGCGCGCCCACCACCTTGCGGGCCTCGGATTTCTTCACGTCAAAGAGCGTGTAGCCGGGCAGGAGGTCAATACGGCCCACATCCACGCGCTTTCCGCGCACGAGGTGGTTAAGCATATCGATAAGGTTGCCGGCATAGAAACCGTCGCGCTTGCCCACGTTGACATATATTCGCTCCATGCCGCGCTCGGCGGTGCGGCGATCCTTCTCGGCATCGCTGCGGGGCTCCCCTTTCTTCGACTCCTTGCGCGACTTCTTCGAAGGCTTCTCGTCGATGAAGTCGATGGTGGGAGCATCCTTGTAATAGTCGAGCAAGCGGTTGAATTCGAGGGAGATGACACGCTTGAGCAGGTCTTCCTGACTGAGCCAGCTCAGCTTGCGCGTGATGCCGGGGAGGTAGCGCATGATCTCGTCGTCGTTGACCTCCACGCGCTCCAGGCGGTCAGCGAGATTGTAAAGCTGCTTCTCGATAATATGCTGAGGCGTAGGCACATCCTTGCGTTCAAAGGTCTTGCCGATGATGCGCTCGATTTCGCGCAGCTTGCTCTTCTCACGCGAGTGGATGATGGCCACGGATACGCCGCTCTTACCGGCTCGACCGGTACGACCGGAGCGGTGGGTGTAGACGGCCGCATCCTCGGGCACACCGTAGTTGATCACGTGGGTAAGATTGTCCACATCGAGGCCTCGGGCGGCCACGTCGGTAGCCACAAGGAGCGTCACCACGCGGTCGCGGAACTTCTTCATCACGATGTCGCGCTGCTGCTGCGAGAGGTCGCCGTGGAGCGCCTCGGCATTATATCCGTCCTTGATAAGTTTGTCGGCCACCTCCTGCGTGTCGCGGCGAGTGCGGCAGAAAATGATGGCGTAGATACCGGGGGAATTGTCGGCTATACGCTTAAGTGCAAGGTATTTATCCTTAGCGTGAACCATGTAGTAGATGTGGCGCACATTTTGCGCTCCTTCGTTGCGTGTGCCCACCACTATCTCCTCATAGTCCTTCATATATCGCTTGGCAATCTTGAGGATATCGGCCGGCATCGTGGCCGAGAACATCAGCATCTTGCGATCCTCGGGCACGTAGGAAAGAATCTCCTCGATGGAGTCGAGGAAGCCCATATTGAGCATCTCGTCGGCCTCGTCGAGCACCA
>CAYZFG010000071.1:0-13908 GCA_964477665.1 uncultured Staphylococcus sp. | reverse complement strand
TTTCTCCCTACCGTCGATGATTTTCTCCCTACTTTTTTCAAGATTTCTCCCTACACTGCTTACATAAGAAAAGGATATACTAACTCGAACTGCGATTGTAGGGTAGCCGTTTTGCGATGTCGACGTAGGGACGTCGCTGTGCGACGTTTCCTTGAATAGCCGATGGTAACTTATTGCATAACAATACAATAGTTCGTTGCTATGCTCCGAAACTTTTGCCTTTGCCCACAAATAGGAGAAGCCACAAGCTATTTCGTGATCAAAAGGGCGCCCGTAGGTCGCCGATTAAAGAGCCGTGCCGAGGAGTTACAATCGGCGACCTTGCGGGCGCCTGTCAGTAAGGTGCATTATTACCGCGGACACCTCCGCGAGGCTACGGTGGCCGCGGCTACGAGTAAATCGGCGACTTTACGGGCGCCTTTTTGGCGTCCCATTTGTGAGAAAAGGAAAGTCGCACAGCGACTTTCCTTGAAGAAGCGATGGTAACTTGTTGCATGACAGAATAATAGCTTGTTACGCCTCCTGGAAACGTCGCACAGCGACGTCCCTACGACCATTGCGGAAAAGATATTGTCATAAGTAAATTCCATCGGGTTTTCTCCCTACCGTTTCTCCCCCCATCGCCACGGGGGGGGAGATATGACGGGGGTCAGTGGATGACTTTCTTGACGGTGCCGTCGGAGAGGCGGATGATGTTGAGGCCCGATACCGGGGTGGTATGGCGGCGTCCGAGTATATCATAATATGCTTCTTCCACTGCGGCATCGGCTGCGGTGACGGTGAGGGCACCGTAGCCGGCATCGCCATAATACCCTTTGACGATTGCATCCACGAGGTCAGGCTGGTTAAACTCCGGGGTGCTTCGCGCCTCGCCATCCGACAAACCCATCCAGTAAAATGTGCCGAAGTCGTTGGCCTTGGCTTGCTCTACGAAGTAACGCAAGAATGATACCATATTGCCGTGACGCTTCGTGTAGTCTTCGCCATTGTCAGTACCCCATTCGCCGAAGATAACCGGGGCTCCTTTCGATGCAAGGTGAGTCTTCACGGCGGTCATCATCTTATTCACGCTACTCTTGGCCGAGCTCAGTCCGCTGCCGAGGCCGGTGTAGCTGTGCACTTCAAAAATTATATGGTCAGCCACGGCATCGACCGGGAGCTTCATCTGCTTAAGCGGATCCTGAAGATGCGTATTCCATGTTCCCTCGCCGCTGCAAGCGCCGTAGGTGCTCACGATAAGGTTGCGCGTGGAGTTGTTTCCACCCGTTGCGCGCACCGCATCCACAAAGCTCTGAGCGTAACTGTTGATGGCATTATAAGCCGACGCTGCCACGGTGGCATTATATTTTGACGAGGTGGCAAATGATGCGAAGCACCATGAGTTGTACGGGTCAAGCATCTCGTTGTAACCTTCGAAGAGCAAGTGCTCGTCATAGTCGCGAAACTCTTCGGCAATCTGAGTCCACACGGCTTCAAAGCGCTCCTTCTGCGCGGCATATTCATCCTCACCTGCCACAAGCCAGCGGGTGGAGGCCGCGCCGGTATCGTGGTGGATATTGATAATACAATACATTCCTTCACCGGTCACATAGTCGACTATCTCATGCACGCGCGCCATCCACTCGGGCTGAATCTGCGTGCCGATGGGGTCGGCCACGGGATCCCACTTCAGCTCCGTGTCAAACTTCGCCTCCATGTGGGGATACCACGTCACGGGCACACGTATGGCATTGAACCCCGCGTCCTTAAACATTTTGAAAAGCTCCCGTCGGGTTTCGGGCTGGCCCCACGCCGTCTCATAGGCCTTGGGCGATCGGTCAGTCCACATTTCAATCCACATATTTTCGAGATCGCCGGAATTACTGTCGAGTGTATTTCCGAGATTCCAGCCTAATCGCATATTGGCCACCGCCTCAGAAGCGGTCTCAAAATCCTGCGCTACAGCCATCTCGCCGGCAACGAGCGCGGCTACTAATATAAGTTTTAAGTTCATGGTTATTAAGAATCAAAGTTGGGATACAGATTATATTTTCGAAGGGCGACCCGCGTCCATCTCACCGCAAAATTAGCTCATCGTCACCGGATTTACAAATTTTTCTTTTGCAATCCGAGCTACTGATTATTAAGGTGCCTGGCGCCACGGCTTAAAGCCCTTTACTACGCTAAATCTATTAAAATTTGTTAAATATTCGTCGATTTCTTTGCCGGTTTCAAAAATTGTCATACCTTTGTAACAGTTTTTCATGGTATTAGATTTAAGGTAAGAAGATTATTCGTCGTGACGACGGATAATTTTTTTGTTTATACCCCTGCGCTGCGGGGCTGAGGCTTGCATCCGTTGAGAAAATTTGCTAACTTTGCAGTCAAGCCACACTATAGCTACTCTCCAAGATAAGTATATGACCGAAGATAATACCACTAATCCCGAAGAGCTCTCGGCAGCGGAGGATGCTCCTGCCCGCGCCGAGCATTTCGACCCCACAATAATTGTTGATACCGCCGACGATACGGTGCGCCACTCGCTGCGCGGCATGTTTCAGAGCTGGTTTCTCGACTACGCGAGCTATGTGATACTTGAGCGCGCCGTGCCCCATATTGCCGACGGCCTCAAGCCGGTGCAGCGCCGCATCCTTCACTCGATGAAGACGCTCGATGACGGACACTTCAACAAGGTGGCCAACATCGTGGGCCACACCATGCAGTTTCACCCCCACGGCGATGCGTCGATCTACGAGGCTCTCGTGCAGCTCGGCCAGAAAGATCTGCTCGTGGAGACGCAGGGTAACTGGGGTAACGTGCTCACGGGTGCTCCGGCGGCTGCCGGCCGATATATCGAAGCGCGATTGTCGCAATTTGCCCTCGATGTAGTCTATGATCCAAAAGTCACGGAATGGACACCGAGCTACGACGGCCGCGCCAAAGAGCCGGTATCGTTTCCGGCCAAGTTTCCGCTGCTACTGTCGCAGGGCGTGGAGGGTATCGCCGTAGGTCTGAGCTCAAAGATTCTCCCACATAATTTCAATGAAATACTCGATGCCGCCGTGGCTCATCTGGAGGGACGCGAGTTTACGCTCTACCCTGACTTCGTGACCGGCGGATTTATCGACGTGGCCCGTTACAACGACGGCGAGCGTGGCGGCGCGGTGAAGATTCGCGCCAAGATCGAGAAGGTCGACAACAAGACTCTCTCCATCACCGAGATACCTTACGGCAAGACTACCGCCACCATCATCGAGTCGATACTCAAGGCATTTGAATCGGGCAAAATCAAGATACGCAAGGTAGAAGACATCACCACTGACCATGCCTGCATCCTCGTGCACCTGCTTCCCGGTACGTCGAGCGACCGCACCATCGACGCGCTCTACGCCTTCAGCGACTGCGAGGTATCAGTATCGCCCAACTGCTGCGTGATTTCAGATAACAAGCCTCACTTCATAGGCGTCAGCGACGTGTTGCGCTACAACGTAGAGCAGACCCGCGATATACTTCGCCGCGAACTGCTGATACAGCTCGACGAGGTCAACACCCAGCTCCATTTCCTGTCGCTTGAGCGCATCTTCATCGAGAAGCGCATCTATAAGGAAAAGGGCTACGAGGAGAGCGAAAATCGCGAGGAGGCAATCGCCCATATCCGCTCGCGTCTTGAAAAGTATATCAAGAATCCCATGCGCCCGATCACCGACGACGATATCATACGCCTCTTCGAGATCAAGATGGGTCGCATCCTGAAGTTCAATGCCTCCAAGTGTGAGGATCAGGTAGCAGCCCTCAACGCGCGCGCCGAGGATATTCAGCAGAATCTCGACAATATCACCCAATTTACCATCGACTGGTATAAGCATCTGAAAGAGAAGTATGGCGACGCATATCCGCGCCGCACGGTAATCCGCTCGTTTGACAACATTCAGGCCGCCACCGTGGCCGAGGCCAATGAAAAGCTCTATATCAACCGCGAGGAGGGTTTCATAGGCACCGGATTGAAGAAAGACGAGTTCCTGTGCAACTGCTCGTCGATCGACGATGTGATAATCTTCTACAAAGATGGCCGCTACAAGGTGGTGAAGGTTGCCGAAAAGCTCTCGGTGGGCAAGGGCGTGCTCTACGTCAACGTGTTCAAGCCCAAGGATGAGCGCACCATATATAATGTGATATATCAGAACGGCCGCGGGGGCACTTACTACATGAAGCGCTTCCACGTGACGGGCGTGACGCGCGACAAGGAGTACAACGTGATTCCCGGCGAACCGAAGCCGGGCAACCGCATAGCATGGTTCTCAGCCAACCCCAACGGCGAGGCTGAAATCGTGAAAGTGACACTGAAGCCCAAGTTAAGATTGAAGACATTGCAGTTTGACATCGACTTCTCCAACCTTGCCATAAAGGGTCGCGGAGCAATGGGCAACATCGTGACCCGCAACGAAGTACACCGCTTCTCGCTCAAGGAGAAAGGCGGGTCGACGCTGGGCGGACGCAACGTATGGTTTGACCGCGACGTCAACCGTCTCAACTACGACGGCCGCGGCGACCTGCTCGGCGAGTTCAATTCCGCGGACCAGATACTCGTGATAACGACCGCCGGCGAATTTTTCACCACTTCATTCGAAGCCTCCAACCATTATCCCGAAAACATACTTCTCATCGAGAAATTCGAGCCCTCAAAGGTATGGACTGCAATTCTCAATGATGCTGACCAGGGGTATCCCTACCTTAAGAGATTCACCTTCGAGGCCTCTACACGCCCGCAGCGCTACCTTGGCGACAATGAGAAATCGTCGCTCATCGTGCTCACCGACGCTCCCGGCGCCCGCTTCCTGCTGACATTCGGCGGTGACGATGCTTTCCGCGGCACACTGGAAGTCATCGCCTCGGAATTCGTGGCCGTCAAGTCATTCAAAGCCAAGGGAAAACGCCTCACCACTTTCACCCTCGAAAGTGTGACCGAGCTTGAACCTATCGCCGTTGAGGAGCCGCAAGAAGAGGTGGAAGATGTTGAGACTGTGGAGGTTGACAATGAAGAAATAGAGCCCGAGCGCAGCGACGACGAGGTGCGCGACGAGCTTACCGGACAGCAACGACTCTTTGACTGATGCGACACTTCCTGCTCATTACGCTCGCGGCCTTGCTCGCTATTTCAGCCAAGGCTGAGGACCCGGAGACGCCACTCCGCCCCGTCCACTCGGCCTACATGCTCGAAGTGGGCGGAGCTCGCCTTGCCGACACCTACCTCTCGCCCGTCCCCTATAAGGGCGTACACTTCGGATTCACTCATCAGCGCTATCAGGCCATGAAGTTCAGTCCTGACCGCTGGACGATGAGTCTGACCCTCCGCCTGGGTCTCGATAAGACCGACAATGCCGCTCGCAATACGTCGATGTGGGACGCAGCCGTGAGTGCCGACTGGGGCATGATGCGCCGCTACTCCATCAACCGCTGGCTCACACTCGCCCCGGGAGCATCCACCACCATTACCGGCGGAGCTCTCTACACGGCTGCCAATTCCAATAATCCTGTATCGGCCAAGGCTTCATGGACTGTAAATATCACCGGCATGGCCACGGCACGGTTTAATATCAAGCGCCTCCCCGTGACGGTAACTTACCGCCCTACCCTCCCCGTGACCGGTGTATTTTTCTCGCCTGACTATGGTGAATTGTATTACGAAATTTACCTCGGCAACTCGTCGGGACTGGCCCACGCCGCGTGGTGGGGCAACTATTTCTTGCTCGACAACCTCCTCACTGCCGAGCTGGAATTTGGCTCTACGTATCTCACCGCAGGCTACCGGGGCAGCATTTTCTCTACACGCATCAACCACCTGACCACCAATATTTTCACCCACTCATTCGTGATAGGCATCGCGGGTGAATGGCTCTCACTCAACCCGCGCAAGGGTCTGCCCGACCGATCGCGCGTAATCCACGCCCTCTATTGATGAAACATTTTTTCAAGCTCCTGCTGCTGATGCTCGTGCTCCCGGCGTGTCACACCGTGGAGGAGCCGGCCGACAATGCCGCCGAAAATTTCGAGGCCCTCTGGCGCATCCTCGACGAGCACTACTGCTTTTTTGCCTCAAAGGATATAGACTGGAATGAGGTGCATGACCGCTATGCCCCGAAGATTTCTGAGGAAATGACCCGCGAGGAACTTTTCGACGTGTGCGCGCAGATGCTTGACGAACTTAAGGACGGCCACACGAATCTGTCGTCGTCGTTCAACACTTCCTATTATCGCGAGTGGTGGAGTGCTTATCCTCAAAACTACTCGGCCCGACTGGTGGAGGAGTGCTATTTCAACTTCAACTACCTAAGTACCGCAGGGTTACAATACGGATTCATTTCCGATAACATAGGCTACATACGCTACTCGTCGTTTGCCTCACCCGTAGGCAGCGGCAACATCGGCAACGCTCTCTACTATCTGCGCACGGCCACGGGACTCATTATCGACATACGCGACAACGGCGGCGGCGACCTTACCAATGTGGAGACACTCGTGTCGCATTTCATTTCCGAGCCCATCCTGGCCGGATATATTTCCCACAAGACCGGGCCGGGCCACGATGATTTCTCCAAGCCTTACGCGTTCTACTACAACCCCGCGCCGGAAGGTAGTGTGCTGTGGACCAAACCCATAGCCGTACTCACCAACCGCTCCACATTCTCGGCCGCCAATAATTTCGCCTCCATCATGAGCCTGCTTCCGCAGGTGAGCATAGTGGGCGCTGCCACCGGAGGCGGTTCGGGTATGCCATTTAACAGCGAGCTGCCCTGTGGCTGGCATGTACGCTTCTCGGCGTGTCCCGTCTACGACGCTCAGGGGCACTTGACCGAACACGGCGTGGATCCTTCGCCCGGCTGCGCCGTTGATCTCGACCCGATCCAGGCTCTCAGCGGTCACGATACTATCATAGATTTCGCCATCAATCTCCTCACGTCTCAACAATGAAAACCCTCATAGTCGACTGTGGAAGCACATCGGCCCGCTGGGCATTGCACGACAGCGACCGCCCTGACTCACCGGTAACGATAATCACCGCCGGATTCAATGCCTCAGCGCTTAACGTAGACGAGATTAAGCGAGTCATCGCCCCGGCAGCTGAAGTGATAAGGCGTGCTGACGCGATACGGTTTTATGGCGCCGGTTGCCGACCCGGAGCCCCCTCAGAGCGGGTTGCCGAGGCTCTTTCGTCATACGTGCTTACGGCTAAGATTACGGTATGGTCTGACATCTACGCCTCCATCCATGCCGTCGCCCCCGAGGATGACGCGATAGTAGCCATCGCAGGTACCGGGGTCAATGCCGTGGCCGTGTCGCGGGGAGAAATCATTGATGCCGTCACCTCAACGGGCTACATCCTGGGCGACTTCGGAAGCGGCGCGGCACTCGGGCGCTCGTTGATGGAAATGTATGTTTCGGGCCGACTGTCAGAGACGCTGAGACGAAAATTAGAGGAGGAGTATGACCTCTCCCCCTCTTCGGTAATCGACAGCGTGTATCGCGGCAGCAATCCCCGATCCTTTCTCGGCTCATTTGCAAGATTTCTGCTCAGCAATGCGTCGGAGCCCGAAGTAGATGCACTGCTGCGCGAGCAGTTTGGCGCCTTCGTAAAGTTAAGTCTGCTCCCGCTGCTTGAGCGCCACAACTACGACATAAGGCTCACCGGCTCAATAGCTTACTATTTCCGCAGCTACATCGAGGAGGCGCTCAGTGACTTGCGCCCCGAAGCGCGCATCACCGCTGTGGCGGCTGACCCTATCCTCCATATTCGGCCGTAGCGTCAAACGACGGGCACGCCTTTGCGGCAAAATCGCGATGCCCGTGTACTCGTCGTATACCATACTCTCGGCGCAGATGCTCTATAAGACGGCGAAGCGCCACGCGCTGATCGTCAGTGCGCGTATCCGCCGGAGTCACGCCGTCAGCCTCCACGCCACCTACATAGGCCACGCCTATCGACCGCGAGTTGTAGCCCTTGCAATGCGCCCCGGCTCGCTCTATTTCACGACCACGCTCCACAGTGCCATCGAGTTTCACAATGTAGTGGTAACCAATACCCGCAAAACCGCGGGCACGGTGCCAGCGGTCAATGTCGGCCACGCTCACCTCGCGCCCGCGCGGGGTAGCAGTGCAGTGCACGATAATCATGTCAATCTTTCTCATAACGTATCATTTTCCCGCAAAATTACTCCCCCCACCATCAATAATCCTGCGATAACGACCCACCTCAATGGTGCTAACTAAAAAACTCACCTACACTTGTAGGGACGTCGCTGTGCGACGTTTCCTGGAATAGCCGATGTAACTTATTGTGTTACAGAATAATAGATTATTGTCAAGGCGTCCGAAGGGCGCCGATTGTAGAGCCACGCAAAGCAGCCTCAATCGGCGGCCTTGCGGGCGCCTTAAGCTATAAACATTACGACCGCGGACACCTACGCAAGGCTACGGTGGCCGCGGCTACGAGTAATTCGGCGACCTACGGGCGCCCTTTTAAGTTGCATTTTGCGTAGCGCATTCCAGTTTCAAGCCTACGCAAGATGGTAACCTAAATAGCAACTACACGCTATTACGGGCGCCATTTTAAACCTGATGTAGGGACGTCGCTGTGCGACGTATCGGAGATGAGCAATAAGCTATTATATTATCACGCAATAAGTTACCATCGGCTCATCAGGAAACGTCGCAAAGCGACATCCCTACTTCCGGAACCTGCGCAGAAGCAACGCCGCCTGCGAGGTGGGCTCGCAGGCGGCGCGTAAATCATTTAACCAATTTATGAGGGCTTACTTGTCGTCACCCGAGGTGAGCTTGTTGCCGGGCTTGAGCTCGTAAGCAAGAGCTGCTACCGTAAAGCCCCAGTAGATGAAGGCAAGCGAGGTAAGGAAGCTTACCATTTCCATATTCTGTACCCATCCGGCCTCGATGAAGAAGTAGCTGATCACGAGCATCAGCACGCCGTTGATGAGATACATCCACCAGTATTTTTTACCGCTGGCAGCCACTCCGTTGCAGAGTGCGTTGATGCCCCAGAAGGCAAATACAAGTGCTATGAAGTAGGGGAAGACGCTCTCGGCAAGCAATACGTTGCGCACGAGCATGAAGCCTATGAAAATATCAATCACACCTCCGGCGAGCCACCAGCCCCAGCCGCGTCCGCGATCAGGACCTGAAGCCACAAGGAGTTGAACGATACCGGCCAGAATCAGCATCCAGCCGAAGAGCACTGAGGCCACGGCATAACCTGCTACCGGCCAAAGCCAATAGGCAAAACCACTCACTACCATGAGTATACCTACAGTCAGTACCACCCACCAGCAGCGACTGGTACCGAGGAATGATGAAAATACAGCTTTCATAATTGTAATGCTTTAAGAATAAATAATTCGTTTGTTTTCAATTTTTGTTTCTTTAATACTAAAACGCTCCCGCGCAAAAAAAGTTTAACACACAGGTCACTTTACCGAAAGGCCTTCGGTATCAGTGGCCACGATAATATCTCGGGCGTCGGGCTCGATGGTTTCTACCGTCACATTATCGAGAGTGATGTTGCGAGTGTGGTTGAGCCAGAATCCTTTAGCAGGCAATATACCCCACATCGTCGACTCGGGGTACTCGGCTATCTTTTCATCATCGGGAGCAGGCGTCGCGGGCTGACCGCCGCGGTGGCGTATACGTATATTGCGCAGCTCCACATCTTTCACCGGGTGCCCTGCCATGCCGGTTATGGACGAACCTGTAGGTCCGGCCTCATCAATAAGTATATCGTGCAGGCATATTCTCTCCATCGTGCCCACTCCGGTCACGGGCACGTCGGGCGAATAAGGGCGTGCGCGGTCGGCCAGGCGGATGAAAATGGGCGACTCGGTGCCGCGTATGGTGATGTCGCCTATGTCGATATTGCTCATTGTGCCACCGTCGACTATCTCAAGCACTATCGCGCCGTGGCCTATGCCGCCCTCGTATCCGAAGAATTGGGTCGACTGATCCTCCGACGGCTTCACGGCGATGCCGCGGATGATGATATTGCGGAATCCGCCGTTGCTCTCCGTGCCGAGTTTTATGGCGTTGCAATGACTCGACACCACACAGTTGCTTATCACGACGTTTTCACACAGCCGCGGGGAAGTGCTCTTGAGCGTGATGGCATCATCGTCAGAATCCGCAATCATATCTGATACCGTCACATCCCGGCAGCCGTCGAGATCGAGGGCATCGTTATTATAATTATTGCGGTTGATGACCGTTATTCCGCTGATTTTCACTCGGTCGCAGGCAAGATAGTGTTGCATCCAGCAGCCCGAATTTTTCAGCGTCACCCCTTCGACCTTCACGTTGCGGCAGCGTATCATGCGCAGCAGATGGGGGCGGGTGATCCCCTCATCGTTCCACGACAGTTTTGGGAACGCGCTACCCCGGCCGTCGATAGTCCCGTTGCCTGTGATAGCCACATTATCGGCGCCGTCGGCATAAAGGAGTTGAATCGTAGGGGTATGCGTGCGCAGCGACACGTAGTCAGTCTGAACAGGTGTATAATCCTCAATATCAGTGCTTCCGAAGAGAGTCGCGCCGTTTTCGAGATGCAGCGTCACATTGCTTCGCAGGAAGATGCTGCCGATTTTATACGCGCCGGTCGGCACGAGTACCGTTCCGCCACCGGCAGCATGACACGCATCAATAGCAGCCTGCACCGCCCGGGTGCTCAGTACCGTAGTATCATTCACGGCTCCGTATCGCGTCACATCATACGTCGCCCCTCTGGCCACGGCACCCACCACGACCATCACCAGAATCAATACAAACTTTCTCATACACATTTATACAACCTAAATACTGCAACCCATTGTAGGGCCCATCGTAGGGACGTCGCTGTGCGACGTTTCCGGGAAGAGCCGATGGTAACTTCTCAGAGGCTCAGAATCTTACGCCGAGGGTGAGGACGAAGGAGTTGTCGTTGAGCACGAGGCGGTCAGAGGGTGCGGTGACAAATGCGTTGGGCTCAAGGTTTTCCTGATAGTTGGTAAACGCCTGATACTTGCTGCGACGATAGCGATGCACGTAGGCGAGGTCGGCATAGAAATTCTTGTAATTGTAGCCGAGACCGCAAGTTACGAGTTGGGTCGAGCGGTCGAGGGTAAAAGCGGGCTGAGCGCAGGTATCGTCAGCTCCGGAAGTGAAGATAACTTCGTCGCCGTTCATGGCGGTTTCCTTCACGGGCGATGATTCATAAGAGTAACCGGCGCGGGCACTCCACGAGCGCGACAGGCGGTATTCTACGCCGAGGCGCAGAGTATGTGATGCCTCATAGTAGTTCTTGATATCGCCGTTGATCATGCCGAGCTTATATCCGTTGCCGGTCTTGACGGTCATGGCGGGGAAAGCGCGGTATTCATAGTCAGCGCTCACTATCGCGCGGCCACCTATCACACCGGTCACACCGGCCATGAGTCGCCACGGCGAGCGGAGCTTCCAGTCAAACACATCAAGATAGCCATAGTCGGTAAAATTGGTGTAGTCATCCACCGTAGCCGATGAAATCATGCTACCCTGAGGATATGAGGGCGAATTGAAATCATAACCCACAGCAGCCATGCCTTCGGTAGTAAGATTGTACCACGTGGGGGTGTGCACGGCCAGACCGATACGGAGCTCGTTGATGGGCTTGACGATCACACCCACCTTCACATTAAAGCCGTTACCGTAGATATGTTTCCAGTTATTGAGACCATAGGATGCTGAGCCCTGAGCGATACCGTTGCCGTCGGCCGAGGGAACATCGGCATTCTCGATAGCTTCGCCGTAATAAGCGTTCTGGCGATACTGGAGGTCGGTGATACCGAAACCTATACCCCAGTACACCACATCTTTAATATTACCGCCGAAGTTGATCGAATACTCGTCCATGTAGCCCTTTTCCTCGATGTCATATTCGGCTGTACCGGTAGAATGGTCGTAGTTGTAAAGGCCGTAATAGTCAGCCTGCTCGGGATCATCATTAGGAGTATTGATGCCGTAAGTATTATACATCAGGATTCCAAGCCATGGGGCCGAGCTCTGCGAGTAGGGATTATAGTCGGATGAAAATCCGTCGAGCTGCGAGGGTGTATAACCGTCATAGGTCATATAGTCAGCCACATAATTAGTGAGCGACGTGCCCAGGTCATTCCATCCACCGCGGTATCGGCGGTCAAACGAAGCCTTGCGCGAGTAGCTGAAACCCCAGTTGAAATAGGTGAGCGTGCTCTGTGAGCCGAGCGAGAAAGCGCCTATGTAGCCGATATTGTTGAAGTTAAAGTCAGTGCTTGACCAACTTCCGGTAATCGACTTTGTCGACGAAGCCGTCACGTCGATAGTGGCAGAGATGTCGCTGCTGCGATACACGCCTATACCGGCCGGATTCTGATTGAGGGTGCTCATATCACCGCCGAGGGCGGTAAAGGCTCCGGCCATCGACATGAAGTGGGCGGTGCCGCGCATATCGGTCTGCGACACGGCAAATGCATCGAGAGCCGACTGAGCCGAAGCGCCTGTAGCGCACACGGCTGCAAGGGCTATAGCAAGAAGAGTCTTGTTCATATAATCGTCTTAACTGATTGCTGATTAGGAATGTGAGTAAATATTAGTGACGTCCGCGGCCACCTCCGGCGCTTCCGCGACTGCCACCCATGCTGCTGCCGCCACGCGAGCCGCTGCTGTAGCCCGATGAGCGACCGCCGCCTGAACCGGTCGAGGGACGGTATGAGCTTGTCGACGAAGGACGTGAGGTAGAAGTGCCTGTAGAGGGGCGAGTGGAAGTCCCCGAGGATGTGCTCACTCCGGGACGTGTGCCGGTAGAGGGGCGGGTAGAAGGCGAAACAACCGCTCCGCTGCTCACGCCGGGACGCACGCCGCCCGATACGCCGGGACGAAGTCCGCTGCCAGATGAAACGGTACCGGTGGAAATGCCGGGTCGATGTCCTCCTGCTGAGGGGCGAGTGGTGGCGACACCGTGGCCGGGACGCGATGCGGGCGAGCCGGGATGGCGGGGATTGAAATTATTGACCGGGCGGGTATAACCTGCTCCCCAGTTCCAGTTATTGTAGCCCCATGAGGGACCCCAGCCCCAGCCCCACGAAGGACCCCAGCCCCACGAAGGACCCCAGCCCCACGAAGGACCCCAGTTCCAGGCAAAGCCCCATCCGGGAGCGTAGTAAGGATAGTAATAGGGATCATACCAGCTTCCCCAGTACCAGGCTGAATTCCAGCGCCAGGGGGAGTAGTACCACGGCGATACGCTCCATCCGGGATAGAAGTAATCATATCCCCAGTAGCTCGACGGGGTATTGACGTAGACGTTTACGGTAGAGGGTTCGGTGAAGTAGATTTCAGCCAGTTCGCCGTCGCCCACCAGACTTACGATCTCGGGATTATAGAATTTCTCGATGCGGCGGGTATAGGTGAAATCAGTGGCCGTAGTATCGGCAGCGAGGGCTGTGGTATCTACCGCAAACACTCCGCGACGGTTGTAATCATCCACGCTTATTGAGCGGGAGCCCGTCACGGTATAAGTATCGGCTGCCGCGTAGCTCGCCGGAGCGGGGGCGGGAGCTTCTACGGTAGTCGTCTTCTTGGCTTTGGAAGAATCGTAGGTGATGTCGTCGAAAAACGACTGACCCCACGACGCGACAGCCGTCAGCGCAGCCGCCGCAAGGATGTATAATCGTTTTGCTTTCATAAATCAGTCCTCCTGAAATTAATATGTGATTTCGCTTTAATTATTAGACAGCCTAAGGGCTGCAAAGTTTAACAAAGATAAGTATAATTCTTATAATTATTAGCCGATTAAAGTGATTTTAACTAATTTTCCCGCCTGAGCTGCACGGCTCTTTCATTTAAAAATACTTGACAGATTTGAAAAAGCCTCTATTT
>CAYZFG010000070.1:0-14121 GCA_964477665.1 uncultured Staphylococcus sp. | reverse complement strand
GGCGAGGTGCGCACCGACGGTGAGGAAAACCTCATCACCGCCCTGCAGATTGCCGCCGCCCGCAATAGCGAAGGGGAGCCCATGGTGCAGGAAGTAGCCATCCTATTCGAGAACTACCTGTGGCGCGGCAACCGCTCCACAAAGATGAGCGCCGATAATTTCAATGCCTTCAAGAGCAACAATTACCCCCGCCTCGCGCGCATAGGACTGGGCATCAATTACGAGGAAGACCACCTGCTGCGCCACAAGGAGCATCTGCCGCTCGATGTGCGCACACTCATGGACCCCGCGGTGATGTTTATAGAGCTCAACCCCGGCATGACGCCCTCCACGCTGCGCCATCTGCTTGCCACCCCCGGCATCAAGGGAATAGTGCTGCGCACATTCGGCGCCGGCAACGGCCCCACGGCCGACTGGTTTCTCGACGAGATACGCGCCGCCGTGGAGCGCGGCACGGTGATAGTCAACGTGACCCAGTGTGTCAACGGCGGCGTGCACTCCAAGCGCTACGTGTCAGGCGACCGCCTGCTCTCGGCCGGAGTAATCTCCGGTCACGACATGACCTCTGAGGCCGCCATAACCAAGCTCATGTATCTCTTTGGCCTCGGCCTCACCCCCGCCGAAGTTTCCTGCCGGATGGAAGAAAACATCTGCGGCGAAATCACCGCCTGACAGTAAAAATCACAAAAGTGCTCTCCCGAAAGAGCACTTTTTCTCAAAAATGCTCTCCCGGGAGAGCATTTTTTTATGGGACTCATGGGGGCTTTAAAGTTATTAGGGTCATTAAGGACTTTAGCGACCTTAATGACCCTGATTGACTTTATTCACTTGCCTATCACCTGGGAGGGCGACCTCCGCCGGGACCACCGGGACCACCGGGGCCGCCGAAGCCGCGGCCGGGTCCCATGTCACCCCCTTCTACCGTGGGAGTGTTGCCCTTGCCGAAGGTGTTGAACTTCCATGTGAGCGTCACCATAAAGTAGCGGGTGAGAGAGTTGTATTCGATATCGTCGATATAGTTGGCCGTCACGTTGCGGCGTATATTGGAGGTCTGGTTGAGCAGGTCGTGTACCTTCAGGGCGATGGTGAGCGACTTGTCGCGGAGCACCTGCTGCGAGACTGAAGCGTTCCACATCAGCGTCTTGGTATCATACCCTGCCGCCATACCCGACGTAGCCGAGTAGCGGAGATCAGTCTGGAGATTGAAACCCCATGAGGTATAATACGTACCGTCGAAGCGGCCGCCGTAGGTGTGCACCGTCTGGTTGCGCTGCTGCGGCAGTGAGTTTTTGGTAAGCTGCAGGCGGTACTCGGGGCGGAGCTCAAGCTCGAAGTGGTCAGGACGGAAGGTGATACCCGGGCTTTCCATCACGGAGAATGATAGAGAATTGTTGCGCGCGCCGTTGTTGAAACCCACGTTGTGATTCACGTTGGCAAAGATATGATTGGAGATATTCCACTTCTTGTTGCGCAGCGGCTGGTTAAACATGTTCATCAATCGGGCGTTCCACACACCGTTGACATTAGTGTATGTGGTGGTGCGCACTGCCGTCAGCGGGTCGACCGTGGTAAGCGACACTATGGAGTTCTGCGTGAACGAGCCGTTGAGCATGAGCATTATCGAGCGCTGGCTGTCAGCATTATAATCCTGGAAGCGGATATTGAAGTTGTGGGTAAATGAAGGGTCAAGGTCAGGATTACCTTGCTTGATGTTCATGGGGTCGGAAATATCGGCCACGGGCTGCAACTGCGTCATGGTGGGCTGTGACGAGCGACCGCGGTAGAATATCTGAAATGACGATTGCTTGTCCATCTTGTAGCGCAGGCGCAGGTAAGGAGCGTAGTTCCACACCCAGCGGGTGGGGATGGTCTTGGCATCGTCGATCAGATTTTCGCTCTTCGACATCTGGGGCACAAACTGGACTCCGCCCTCAAAGTTGAGCTTCTTGCCGCTCTTCTTGTAACCGATCTGTATATTCTGGTTTGACGACTCGTTGCGGAACGAGTTGGAGTAATCAGGATTAGGCTCCACACCGGCCGGCGGCAGCACACCTTCATATCCCTCGGGCAGGTCGTAGGTGAGCTTATCGGCATTGTTCCAGCGGTAGTTGACGCGGTAGGCAAATACCAGCGCATGGCCTTTCTCGGGATTGCCGAGCGGCTCGGTGTAAGTGACGCGGGCATTGACGCTGTTGCTCCACGTGTGGTTGTTGCCATACTGGTCAAGCTTGATGTCGTCGTTCATTATCTCCTCATCCGTAGGCATGTAGGAGGGATTATAGATAGTATTGGAAATCGACTTCTCGGTCTCGCGCACATTTGACATCTGATACTGGGCGCTCACCGAGAACGAGCGACCTTTCTTCTCCTTGAAGCTGTGGGAGTAGATCAATCGGCCCGAAGCCTCCCAGGAGTTACCGCGGGAACGATCAGTATTATCGGCCGTATACACCTCCTGCATCATGCGGTCGAGGTATTGCGACCACTCGTCGTTGAAGGAATTATTGTGGTTAAACGAGAAGTTGGGGCGGAATTCAAGAGTATTGTATTCGTCGGGCTTCCAGAGCATACGGAACTGACCGCTGACATTGTTACCGCGGTTGCGCGAATACTTGGTGGAGTTGGTATACGTGGAGTAGTCCTCAAAGAGCTCCTGACGGTTTTGACGCGTCTGCGATACATTGTCGGTATTGGTGAAAATCACGTTACCGCCCACGCGGAATATCTCGCCGTTGCCCACATTGAAGTTGAAGCCCGCGGCGCGCGACACAGTGATGCCGTTGTCGCCACCGAAGCGGCGGAAGCGGCCACCGTTGGAGTCGGTAAATCCCATCTCGTTGATATTATTGAGATTGCCCAGGAATGTGATCTGATTTCCGTTCCAGAAGCGATTGATGTTAAACGACCCCGCATAACGGTCGTCAGTACCGTAGCCGCCGGTCACCGTGCCAAACCATCCCTGATTCATACCCTTCTTCACCGAGAGATTGATCACCGTCTCATCCTCGCCGTCGTCCACGCCGGTCAGGCGAGCCTCGTCGCTCTTGCGGTCAACCACCTGCAGCTTGTCGATCATCGAGGCGGGAAGGTTCTTGGAAGCCACCTTGGGGTCGTCGGCAAAAAATTCCTTGCCGTCGACGAGTATCTTCGATATGGTCTTGCCGTTGGCCGTGATAGAGCCGTCAGAGCTCACCTCCACGCCGGGCAGACGCTTGAGCAGGTCCTCCACCACGGCATTGGGCTGCGTGCGGTAAGAGTCGGCATTATATTCCACCGTATCCTCCATCACCTTGATGGGAGTCTTCACGGCCACCACCTGCACCTCGCCAAGGAGCGTCGATGACTCTTTGAGCTTTATCTCGCCAAGGCGCATATTTTTGGTGCCTACCGTCACGGGAGCTTCATAATCAGCGTAACCTATGTATTCGATTGAAATTACATATTTACCGGCCTCGATATCAGTAAGGCGGAAGCGACCCTTATCATCAGTGATCACGCCTTTTACAAAGGCACTGTCGCGGGCGGTGACAAGTTTCACGGCCGCATCTATAAGCGGCTCGGAAGTATCGGCATCGATCACCTTACCGGTGACATTGAATGCCGAAGCAAGCGCCGGCAGCAGCGCTAAGAGCATCAGTAGGAATAACTTTTTCCCTGCAAGTCTCATATCAGTCATGTTGTGTTGAACGGAATAGAATGAATAACTGAATATTCTGACTACAAAGTTACGCATAGGTTTAATACAATTCAAATAATACGGGCCCATAATCGACATTCAGGCCGATTTATCCGACGAATCGACATAACTGCGACGGGTCAAAGTTTCGTAAAGTCGAAGTTTTTCGTTACTTTTGCGGTCACAAACTTTACGAAACATGGATCAGGAATTGAAAAAGCAGCTTACCGCCGACCCCGACGGCCTGCTCACTTACGAATATATCGCCAACCATATAGGCGCATGTGACGACATAATGGACGAGCTTGTAGATAATATGATTCTTGTCGACAACTCCGGCCAGTTCACCGTAAGCTCCGCCCGCTATCTCAGCGCCATCGACCCCGAGAAGTATCGCGGTGCCATAAGCCGCCTCATCGCCGGAGCTATCGACAAAGACCGCGAGCGCCGCTACATAGGCGACCTCCTCCCCGCCATCTGGGGGCCTGACTACGAGGCGCGCGCTGATGAGCTCTCGGCTACCGACGACAATTTCCGCCGCATCTACAAGCGCCTTTTCCCCTCATCGACTATATGAAATCAATGCGTAAACTATATTTATTTCTCACCGCCCTGCTTGCCGCCCTGTGTGTGCAGGCCGCGCCCGACAACTCCACCGCTATGACCACTACCTCCACTAAAGATGCCCGCGTGCTCATCCACACCACCATGGGCGACATCACCGTGAAGCTCTACGGCGACACGCCTCTCCACCGCGACAATTTCCTGCGCCTCGCCCGCGAGGGTTATTACGACGGTGTGCTTTTCCACCGCGTGATCAAAAACTTCATGATACAGACCGGCGACCCTGACTCCAAGACCGCCGCTCCAGGTGCCATGCTCGGCTCGGGTGGCCCCGGCTACAATATCGACGCCGAGATCGTATATCCCCGCCACTTCCACAAGCGCGGTGCCCTCGCTGCCGCCCGCACCGGCGACAATGTCAATCCCGAGCGTCGCTCGTCGGGCAGCCAGTTTTACATCGTCACCGGAAATGTATATTCCGAGGGTCAGATGAAGAGCCTGGAGCACAACCTTGAGATGCAGAATCTTCAGAATATCTTCAATAATCTCGCCCGCGAGCACAACGATACCATCATGGCCATGCGCCGCAACCGCGACCGCGAGGGTCTCATGGCTCTTCAGGAGAAACTCGCCGCCGAGGCTGAAAAGATTGGAGCCGAGAATCCCGTGAAGCTCACTCCCGAGCAGATCGAGGTATACACCACTATAGGCGGTGCGCCTCACCTCGACGGCACTTACACCGTATTCGGCGAAGTCACCGAGGGTCTTGACGTGGTGGAGAAGATTGAAAATGTCCCCACCGGCAGCGCCGACCGCCCCACCGAGGATGTGAAAATCACCTCAATGGAGATACTTGATGAATAACTCTACGTTTACCCTCGCCAACGGGTTGAGGGTCATACACAACTACGATCCGGCCACCGCTATGGTGGCCGTTGACGTGCTTTATAATGTGGGAGCGCGCGACGAAAGTCCCGAGCTCACCGGCATGGCTCACCTTTTCGAGCACCTGATGTTTGCCGGCTCGGAACATGTGCCTGACTACGACTGCGCACTTGAGCGCGTGGGTGGCATAAGCAACGCCTGGACCTCCAATGACTTCACCAACTTCTACGACGTAGCCCCCGCGGCCAACGCCGAGACTCTTTTCTGGCTCGAAAGCGACCGTATGCTCTCGCTGTCGTTCTCGGAAAAATCGCTCGAAGTGCAGCGAAGCGTGGTCATCGAAGAGTTTAAGCAGACTCATCTCAACCGCCCCTACGGCGACCTCTCCCACCACCTGCGCGCCCTCCTCTACACCACTCATCCCTACCGCTATCCCACTATAGGCAAGGAGATTGACCACCTGCGCCGCGTGACGCTCGATGACCTCCGCCGATTTTATTTCTCCCATTATGCGCCCAACAATGCCGTGCTCTCCGTGAGCGGCAACCTCACTCCGGACCACACGCGTGAACTGGCCGAAAAATGGTTTGGCTCGATACCGCGCCGCGACATCGCCCCGCGCCTCTACAAGCCCGAGGCTCCCATCACCTCGCCCCGCAGCGAGCGCCTGCGCCGCGACGTGCCCCGCGCCATGATCACCGTGGCATTTCCCATGCCCGGCTACGGACAGCCCGGCTACATAGAGTGTGACCTCATCACCGACATCCTCGCCAACGGCCGCTCAGCCCGCTTCTACCGCGAACTGGTGATGAAAGGCGACCTCTTCAGCGATGCCGACGCCTCGATTTCAGGCTCTGACGAGCCTGGATTTCTCATGCTCAACGCCCGCCTCAACCGCAGCGACGACGCATCAGTCGCCGAAGCACGCCGAGTGCTGACCGATGCCGCCTGTGCCCTCGCCCGGCCCGGCAACGTCACCGGCCACGAGCTCACCCGCGCCGTCAACCGCTACGAAAGTCAGACCACCTTCTCCTCCATGAACTATCTCAGCAAAGCCCAGGCCATGGCCATGGCCGAGATGCACGGCGAAGACATCAACTCCATAGTCCCCGCCTACCGCCGCGTGACGGTCGATGACATCACCTCCACCGCTGCCCGCATCCTCACCCCCACCCACTCCGCCACCATAGAATACCTGCCGGATAGGTGAATGGAGGAGATAGACGTGAGCGTCCCGCTCAGAATATGAGCTGTCAGATATTGTCTTTAATCTGCTTGGGTGAGGGAAGATTATCGATTAATCGCTTAATTTCTTTCTCATACTCAGCAACCCCTATCGGACGCTCAATCCCCTCAAATGACCATTCAACCATTGTATCATCTTTGGAGCGACAGATGAGCAGTCCAATAGTCTGATTGTCTTCCTTACCACGCAATAAATGATCAACGGCCGAAACATAGAAATTTAATTTTCCCGCAAACTCCGGTATAAATGGAACGACTTTAAGTTCACAGACTACATATCTATGACTCGGTATGTGATAAAATATCAAGTCCGGATAGTACGTTGTACCATTAGGCATAACAAGTTGCATCTGCCGGCCGACAAAAGAAAAGCCTTTTCCAAGTTCAAGCA
Organism: uncultured Staphylococcus sp.; assembly: GCA_964477665.1. GTDB lineage: Bacteria > Bacteroidota > Bacteroidia > Bacteroidales > Muribaculaceae > Duncaniella. The sequence continues at coordinate 7,360 of CAYZFG010000070.1, read as the reverse complement.
GAAAATCAGTAATATGCTTAACTAATTCATCTTCAAATTCACGTTCTGAATAGTTGACCGGCATCTGCAAAAATTCAAAATTATATGGGCTTTTGAGCATCTGCTTTGCCAAGTCTGACTCGCCATCCGGCAATTTCATGTCGAAATTAGTAAGTGCGTTGGAATGACTGGCATAATAATTCTCAGAAAAATAATATTCTAATTCCGACCGGCTCCACCCATGTTCACACACCTGTGAAACATAGAATAATGCCTCGTGTAATGATTTAGCCTTTGCAGTTATGAATATATGCTGTCCCCACGGAACATTCGCAAAAAAAATATGGCATTGACAGCATCCCATCTTTTGAATAGTCTCCAAAAAAGTCAACAGGTTGTTGACTTTTTATAATCCATTGATAATAAGTCTTATACCATCTTCGAGCAGACTTGACGTTGGTAAGAGACAAACCCGAATCGCCCGGGAATTCCGCTTGCAAATCTAATGTAACGTTTTTCAACAACCCATCGCCATACTTCGCTTTCTTTGACATAGCACAAATATCTCTACCTAATTCCCAATAGAAATTAAGCATCTCTCCATTGACCTTTACAACTGCCCGAACTTGCGCTCTACGATATCGCTGTTTAAGCTCGGTAAGCCAACTTTTGTATTCAACCGTCATTTCATCAGGTTCTCGATTAACAAACATTGGCTTCTCTTTATTTTTTGCCATATCAATCTGATTATTATAATACAAAGGTAGCAAAATTAAATAAGTTACAATGGTCTTTTTTCACCACATATATTAAAAGTTTTGCAAATCAATACGAAAATATCAACAAGATAGAAAAACGTACGCCACCGCCGCCCGCATCCTCACCCCCACCCACTCCGCCACCATTGAATACCTGCCGGATAGGTGAGTGGAGATTACTCATTTCTGTATTATCTGAAATGTGCTGAGAATACTTTCATTGCATTACCGCTCGTTATAGCCGAAAAAGACTTGGCGTCAATTTTCCGGGAAAGGCTCTTTAACTTTGACTTATAATATTTTTGCAAATTAATTCCGGGGTCAAAGACCTGAGGAATGCAAAAGTCGGTCCCCCAAAGTATTTTTTCAGCGAGCCCTTCCTCGACAAAGTTTACGATCTCGCTAACCTCCATAAACGCGGTATCTATATACACATTATTATACTTCGATGTCATAAATCGAGCTTGCAGCTGTGGGCGTCCATGAGCCAAGATAATAGGAATGTCCTGATTCTCTGCAATAATTCGCTCATACTTCATGGCACAGCAAGTATCATCTTCACCTGTATGAATCAATACCGGCACTTGTCCCAGCTTTTCGGCTAAAGAAAACAGGCGGCCAACAGTCTTTCCCTGAGGGGACCATTCGTCCCTGCGAAGGGCCGGATGGATTTTAAGGCATTCCCACTTGATACCGGATGATAAAAGCAAGTCAAGTACTATATCAGATAACCCCTGCTCAGTAAGCCATAAACAGGGAATAACGTTGTCGCCATTGAGAGTAATAAGAGCACTGATTTCTGAAATGGCGGCTACATAATCATCCTTGCAAGTTGAGGTCGAGGAAACCATGAATCGTTTTACCCCGCAATCTGACATAACTTTTGAAACAAATTGTGGGGAAAAGTACCTGTCATTGAATTGTCCGACGTGAACGTGAGTATCTATAATCGGAAGAGTGGATGCGTTGCCAAAACCCCGCATCGCATCCTCGCATCCTCGCAAGTCTGCCGATGAAAACAACCCACGGAGCCTTCTAATACACTTTGAAGAAAGCAACGTTTGCAATATCGTAGAGTTGGGCATGTCAGGCATTGATGGTGTCGTGATTGTTTGTTGGCTTTTCTGAGTTCATTTAGTTTGCTGCTATTATACCAAATATGGGTGAGGCTCTCCTTTGTAAAATCACCTACTTTGATTTTTTCACCTCCGGGGCAAGGATAGACCAGCCCGGTACCGGACACACAAAGATGGTCGACTCCTATTGAACAAATATTGCTTGACAGAAATGCCTCGGTGTGATTTACAAGTGCATTTTCGGCATCAAGATTAAGCTCCAACAGGTTTTCTTTTACATACTCTCCTTCATACTCTAATAACCGCATCATTAGGTCACGATGTTGCTCATGACTGAGCCTGCCTTCAGAAAGAAATCCAGTATCACCATCGCTTTTTGCGCTGAGCATGGGGCTCATACGAAGTGTCATGCCGTTTTGCTTCGCAAAGTCTATTATCCCTTCAGCACTTTGAGCATTAACATTCATTATCGGCGAAGAAATTGATACATCAATGTTCAGATCTTTCAACATCCTGACCCCATTCAAGGTGCGCGCTAACGAGCCCTCAACTCCTGTGATAGCATCGTGCATCCGGGAGTCCATTGAGTAAATTGATGTTTGAACAGAGCCTATTTTGGACTTCTTGAGCAATTCAACTATTTGCGGGCGCAGATTTAATAAGTTACTGAAAATACTGATTATCAGCCCTTTATTATTACAGTAGTTTATAAAATCCGCAAAGTGTGGATGCAGTGTAGGTTCGCCACCCGATAGGGTTATCTCTATCCCTCCAAGCGAAACGAATTCATCTACCAATCTGAAGAAAAGGTCCGGATCCATCGAAGCTCCGGCATCTTTTACATAATTCGGAATATAGCAGTGTATACACCTTTCATTGCAGCGAAAGGTAATCTCGACATGCAGATTGAACAGATGAAATGAACTTGCATCAGCAATCGTTTCACCCACCGCTACCAAGTCTTGTTCAGCTAACTTATCGAAGAACTCTACCAAGTCAGAGTACACCTCATCATATGACACATCGTCATACTCTGCAGCAATATTGTGTGCAAGCTCCTTGATATCGCATGGTATAGTAGAGATGTGTGTGATAAAATCAGCAGCATCTTTCGATACAAGCACAGAATTGTGAGAAGAGAGATTTATTATTAAATAATCTCCATTCTCACATTTTCGTATAATAGTTGTCTCTTTAAGGCTAACGTACATCAGCTTTTATAGATTTTATCTTTATGACGCTGTTCATATTCTTCCACCAGCCTCTTGTTTAGGAAAGCGATATCGCAGAAGTGTTTGGGAACTTGCATCATATCGCCTCCGGTCTCATTATAGTTGCGAACCAGACATCGGTTGCAGTAGTTGAGTGCCTCACAGTCTACACACTGAGGAAAACTGCCTTGGGTAATAGTGCGTAGATTCTTTATTCGCTCGCTTTCTTCCCATATTTCTTTGAGGGAGTTTTTATATACATTACCAAGCACATAGTCCTGCCATCCGGCGCATGGGTATACATCACCATTGACTGTTATGCAGCAGTTATCGTACCCTACGCCGCACACGGGTTGAAGTTTGAAGCGCTCGCGATCAAATTTCACTTCCTCCTCAAGCGACTTCTGATTCAATGTCACTACCTGATACTCTTCATCGCTTTCAATAATGGTGCGGATCACATATTCAGTCTCTTCGATAGACAATCGATTGGCGAGGTTGGAGGCATCGAGATCTGACTGAGCCATCATGATATAATCTGTCTGGGCGCGTATTTTCAAACTTTGGGCATAATTAAGTACTTCCTTATAGCCTTTATAGTTGGCTTTCATTAACGGACAAGATATTTGCACCGGGATATCAGCCTTCACTAATTTTTCGATCGCACTTTTGGTGCGATCAAATGACCCTTTAACTTTAGTTATCGCGTCGTGAATAGCCGGATCCATTGAGTAGAGAGAAGTCTGTATCAGGGAAACATTTACGTTTTTGAGCCGTTCAATTTGAGCATCAGTAATAGCTATCAGATTCGAGAGAATACTGATTTTTAAATCCTTCTCTCGGCAATATTCGCAGATTTCGATCAAATCTTTATGTAGAAATGCCTCACCACCTGAGAGAGTCACATGAATACCTCCCATCTCACTAAACTCATCAAGGATAGACTTCACTTTTTCCAAAGGCATATCACCACCTTTATCTTTCTTATTATTCGGGATATAACAATGGATGCAGCGTTCATTACATCTACTTGACAATTCAAATTGCAGCGCAGAAATAAGAGGACGTCCCTGTACCTCCTCCAGGAAAAAGTCCTGCGTATTCTCTGTTACTTTATTGCCGGTTGTTTGATGAAAAATCTCCTCCATTGTTACCGGCTTTTCTACATGGTAGGTAAAAGAGAGGTCTTTAGAATCGAGCTCCTCTACGGTATTTCCGGTTACAATGAATTTATTGTCCTCCAAGTCAGAAACAAATGAACGCAGGTCGTCGGATATTTCATCGATGAATTCTTCACCGAACTTTTCAGCGGCACTATTTACAATGGTATCAAATTCTACGGGATTTCGGCAAATTTGACGCAAGAAGAAGGCACCGGTATCGTTATATACGCGATCAAGTCGTGTAAGTTGATTGGTTATATAACCATAGGTATCAGTGCAACGTATAAAGGAATTTTTTGCTTGACGAATTAACATAGCAATAAGAGTTTAAAGGTTGATAATGACCTAAGATAATGGCCTATGATCATTATCAACCAATTAATTACTTGGATCGTTCGCAATCTTTGCAGAACTTTCTTACTGAGCTAAAGAGACAGTAGTCTGACCATTGACCATTAGCAGGGCAACCGGCGGCGTAAGATCCTGAAGGAAGGTTCTTGGCAATCACCTGAGCCTTAACATACTTTTTCATAATATCCGAAGTATTGAGGTTAACCTTTGTCCTTTCAAGCGATTAGGGTACTCTTCGCATACTCATTTATTAGGCTTTTCTGCTTCACTGCCTTTATATCTTAATTTTGCAGAAGACAATTAAACTGATCGCGGGTTATCGGCAGAAGCAATTTTACCCTCTTAGTTTTATAATTCCCTTGCATCTTATCTAATATATTAATGTGTAACTCCTTCTCTGAATTAACGGTAACACCTTCACACATATAGGATACCGGTACAAGGGATTTATCACCATTTTCTGCGGTGACTTCTACTATTGCTAAATAATACTGCTCTGACATGATTTTTGCAGATCAAGCTTTGCCGACACCCCAAGGCAAATGAATGAAAAAAAGAAAAACGTGGGTATCGCACTGTTGCTTGTTCCACGATTAGAGGCCTTCGCACTGCCCTTCGAAGTAGAACGAGCAACGCAGAAGCCCACGCGTATATGTAACCATAAGTCAACCTGTAATCTACTACAGATTGGCCTATTAAATATTACATATCCATAGACATCTACCGTTACTTCATTCCTGACTTCGAATAAGAAAGTTGCGAAGTTTCTAATCGTCAAGAATCAAGCGTATCAGTAAACGCTCTTCATTATGTTATTCAGTCCCACCCTCAACCCTCTCTCGGGCCTCCACGCGTGGGATCTGTAGGCAAAATTATATAAAACATTCTGAAATTCCAAAATAATACCCTAACTTTTTCAGTAATTATCGACTAAATACCTACGCCACAGTAGAATACCTGCTTCATGGGTGAGAGAGGGTATTGTCATCTTGTCAAATTGACAAGATGACAAGATAAGGAAGTGTCAAAGTGACCCAAAAAAGTCCGGTGGGCCATCTGCGGCTCGCCGGACTTTCAGCCTTAGTAAATTGTACCTTATTGTCTTATCAGAAGTGGCTTGAGCCGTCGAAACAGTGGGTGCACACCTTGCACTTGGGAAGTCCGATGGCTTTGATGAGATTTTCGATAGTGTTGAACTTCAGCGATGTGAGGCCGAAGTGCTCGCGCATACGCTCCACGAGGGCATTGTATTCGGGGGTGCCGGTGGTAGTGTAGGCTTCGAGATTCTTGTTGGGGTCACCTTCCATTTCCTCGATGAGGCGACGGGTGAGAAGCTCCATATCGCTCTTGGATGAGGTGAAGCCCACGTAGCGGCAGCCGTAGATGAGCGGGGGACATGCGATGCGCATGTGTACTTCCTTGGCGCCACATTCGTAGAGACCCTTTACGTTATCGTTGAGCTGGGTTCCGCGCACGATCGAGTCGTCGCAGAAGAGAGCGCGCTGGCCTTTGAGAAGAGCTTTGTTGGGCACGAGTTTCATGCGTGCCACGAGGTCGCGCATCGACTGGTCAGCCGGCATGAAGCTGCGGGGCCAGGTGGGTGTGTACTTGGAAATCAGTCGGCGGTAGGGCACGCCCTTACCGGCAGCGTAGCCGAGCGCCATACCCACGCCCGAGTCAGGTATACCGCAGGCGCAGTCTACTTCATTGTCATCGGTAAGCGCCATCTCGTAGCCCGACTTGAAGCGCACGTCCTCGACATTAGCGCCCTCGTAGGTGGAGGTGGGGAAGCCGTAATACACCCACAGGAACGCGCATATCTGCATATCTTTTCCGGGAGGGGTGAGCACCTTCACTTCGTCGGCAGTCACTTCCACCACCTCGCCGGGGCCGAGGTCGCGCACCACCTCATAGTCGAGATTGGGCAGCGAGGTCGACTCGGAGCAGAGTGCATAGGCACCATCCTTATGGCCGAGGATTACGGGAGTGCGGCCGAGGCGGTCGCGGGCGGCGATCACGGAGTGCTCGGTAAGGATGAGCATCGAGCACGAGCCCTTGATTTTATCATACACGTGCTTGATACCTTCCTCAAAGGTCTTGCCGGTATTGATGAGCAGGGCTATGAGCTCGGTCTGGTTAGTGTAGCCTGAGCTGAGCTCGGCGAAATGCTTTCCGTCCTCAAGCAGCTCCTTTTCGAGCTCGTCGAGGTTACATATCTTGGCGATGGTGACGATGGCGAAGCGACCCAGGTGAGAGTTGATGATAATAGGCTGCGGGTCAGTGTCGCTGATGACACCTATACCCATATTGCCCTTGAACTTTGACAGCTCTTTCTCAAATTTAGTGCGGAAATACGTGCTCTCCAGGCTGTGGATGGAGCGACAGAACTTTCTTTCGACGTTGTCGTAGGTGGCCATACCACCGCGACGGGTACCGAGGTGTGAATTGTAGTCCACACCATAAAACAGGTCGTTGCGGCAAGCATCCTTGGATGCTACTCCGAAAAATCCTCCCATAGTAATGTGTAAAAATTAAAAATTTTAAGGCGCAAAGTTAGACAAAAAATCCGACAAATCCACCACTCCTCACCCGAAATTTATTAACAAAATTTCAGCTCATTGTCATTCAGCGTCTTAAAGAGCTTGTCCCATAATATATGTTAACGCTGAGGTCGCATATCTCGGAGTAAAGGTAATTTTCTTTGCTTCAATGCGTTAGTTATGTATGAAAGTGTTCTCTCTTCTTAACTCAAAGCAAAAACGCCGGATCAAAACATACTGCTCAAAAATTAGTATTACCCTGGATATAAGAAAGTTTGAGGG
>CAYZFG010000069.1:0-14185 GCA_964477665.1 uncultured Staphylococcus sp. | reverse complement strand
CGCGCATGTAAGTGCGCGGCATAGATGAAGTCAAGATTGTGAGCTCTGAAAGAGCGATGTTGTGTGGGCGGCTCACACATCATCGCTCCTCCGGAGCTCATTTTAAGTAGGCTATCCTCTCCGCGGACTTCATCCGCGGTTAGCGACAACATCGGGCTTTCAGCCCTCATTCGCGGTAATCTTCAAAAAAGAGCAATAGTATATAATATTGCATCACAACAAGTTACCGACAGCTCTTCATGGAAACGTTGCACAGCGAAGTCCACTTGATTTCAATTTCCATCTAAGGTATTATTTCGATGCTCCCTTTTAACAATCACGTCGCTGACTGATTTTCAGTCAGTGGCAATTTTAACATGCTTATATTTTCAAAGTATTGTTTGTATAATAAAATTTCTCTAAATTTGCGATAACAGACCCATCCCGGAGCTATGGCACGGCATCGTTGGGACAGGCTGCCTAATTAATTGACAATAGTGTATGGATATTAGTTCACTTATTACTTTAAATACTACTGTTGCCGGACTTATTTCGAGTTCGGCTGCGGGAAGCAGTCCGTTTAATCTCATCCGGGCGGCTGTGAGAGGGAAGCTTCATGAGACTTCTCACAGCCGCATTTTGGGCGAGTTGTTGGGTTGCGACTCTGGGATATTGAAGTCGTTTTTGGATACGTTTATCCGAAAGGGACTTTATAATAAGGAGGACAAGTGGGATGTAATGATCGAGCGTGATAATATCGACGTTACGGTTCAAGGGCGTAATCACGTAATAATAATTGAAAATAAGGTTAATAATGCCCCCGAGCAATACCGACAGATCGACCGATACGTAGAGCTGAAGTCGGCCGGAGAGAAAAGCACTGTATATGTATTGTATCTTTCGGGAATGTATCCGCTGCTGCCAAGTGGATACTCGCTCTGCGATGCAAAAGACAAGTGTACCATTCTATCCAAAACTTACCGTGAAGATGTAAGAAAGTGGATAGGTGACTTATTGCAGCGCCATAACATGAATTACAGCATCCACACAGCATTGTATCACTATAAAAACTATTTGGACTATATGTATGAATCAGATTCAACCTCCGGCATTTCCGCTGAAATACGTTCAGAAATCGAAAACTATATAAAGACCTCAACCCGGGGCACTGATGAAATAAGCGCTCTTGAAAATCTCAGCAATGAGCTATATGCGACTGCTGAAATTTGCAAGAAGCTGATGTATGAAAAGAAATGGGTTGCCATCCAAGATAAGATTAATACTCAACTGGTAAGTCAGGGTCTTCCTCGCCTGCTGTCGTCGCAGGAGATGAATTGGGATATGCCTGATGCCGGTATAGAGTTTACGATAGAAGGCCTGCCCAATAAGTTTTACGCTGTAGTTTCATATCTGCATCAACGATACATAGGTATCATTGACCACGACAATAAAGGGCAGCTTGATGACGAAATAGTGACGCGGCTCAAAGAGGTACTCAAAGGGATGAGCAGTGAACCGTCTCGGCTCACGGATGCAAGTATTTATTCCACGTTCCGCTACCCTTACTGGTTTAAAGTTGACAGCTATGAAGGGCTGAAAGATCAATATTTACAATTGGTCAAGAATCTTAAAAACAATGATGCTGTAACTATTATAGATAGACTATGAAAAGAATCATTTTAGTTATAGTTATCAGCTTATTAACCATCGCTGCCTCCCGGGCTCAGAGCTATAACCAGGAGAAAACCGCGCTGACTAATTTTCTCGTGCGCATGTATGAGAATGCTCCTTTTGACGGAGTGAAAGTCGTGGAGGATTACGAAAACGCATAGCTGATGTCGGTAGTAAAGCTCGACAAAGAGAAATATAAAACTGATGCGGCGCTAAACCGTGTAGCGCAAGTAAAGGCTATGTCGCAGGCGTCACGATTCTTCAACGGTTCGAGCATCACTGACGACATGGTAATCCGCACCACGGAGAAATCAGATGGCACGACCGACACGGAAATAATCGAAAACATCCACGAGCACTCAGCCGGCTATGTCAAGCAACTGGAACACCTCACCAACTTTACCGCTCCCGATGGCCGGCAAGTATTCCTCTTCATCGCACCGGTACGATATTGACACATCTTGGATCGTCGTGCCCCTGCACGGTAAGAGCTGATGGTAACGGCGGTACATCGTGCGTAAGGTGCAGGGACGAACGTAATCTCAGCCGCGGAGCGGCGTCGTTGTCATTAACCGCGCATGTAAGTGCGCGGCATAGATGAAGTCAAGATTGTGAGCTCTGAAAGAGCTCATTTTAAGTAGGCTATCCTCTCCGCGGACTTCATCCGCGGTTAGCGACAACATCGGGCTTTCAGCCCTCATTCGCGGTGGTTGCGGGCCGACACACCATCTATCGCCGTGGTCGCTGCGGCGGGGGTCAGCGACCCCCGCTCCATAGCTGCGCAACGACCACTCTCCACCATTCACTTTATCATTTGCCCCATTTTTTTCCTTATCCTTCACGGCAATTAGTTGGACGACGTATTTACCTACTTGTAGGTATTTGAGTATCGGAATTTTTTCATGAACTTTGTAGTCGTGAAACTGCATAACAAAGTTAGAGCATGAGATTATCCGATGCCAAGACCGGCGAGAAAGTCGCCGTGGTCAAAATATTAGGTCACGGCGCTTTCCGCAAGCGCATGATGGAGATGGGTTTTGTGCGCGGTCGCGAGGTCACCGTGCTGCTCCACGCTCCGCTGCTTGACCCTATAAAATACTCGATAATGGACTACGAGGTTTCGCTGCGCCGCTCTGAGGCGGAGCTGGTGGAAGTGAAGCCTCTTCCCGTGGAAGAATGTGACCGCACCCGGCGCCACACTGACACCGTGGACTGCGACGACCTTCCCCTCGATCATGCCGATCATCCCCTCCACGGACGCCATGTGATCAACGTGGCTCTTATCGGCAACCCCAACTGCGGCAAAACTTCGCTCTTCAACATCGCCTCAGGCTCGCGCGAGCATGTGGGCAACTACAGCGGCGTGACCGTCGATGCCAAGTCAGGCCACTTCAGCTACAAGGGTTATCGCATAAATCTCGTCGACCTGCCGGGCACCTACTCTCTGGCAAGCTATTCGCCCGAGGAGCTTTATGTGCGCCGTTACCTGAAAGACGAGACGCCCGACGTAATCGTCAACGTGATCGACGGTTCTAACCTTGAGCGCAACCTATACCTCACCACCGAGCTCATCGACATGGACCGCTCGATGGTGATAGCTCTCAATATGTATGACGAGTTGAAGGAGAAAGGCATCACGCTCGAATTTGAGACACTGGGCAAGATGATAGGCGTGCCCATAGTGCCCACCACCGCCCGCACCGGCGAGGGAATTGACCGGCTTTTCGATACCGTAATCAAGGTATATGAGGGGACATGCGAGGATGTGCGCCATATCCATGTGCACCTGGGGCAGGAAATGGAGAAAAGCGTCACAGCAATAAAAGACCGACTGAAAGCCGACGGATACATAGGCCGCCACTTCTCGCCTCGCTATCTTGCAATAAAACTGCTTGAAAGTGACAGCGAGGTGGAAAAACTTATCAGCACGTCGCCCGACGCGGCCGAGATTCTTGCCATGCGCGACGCCGAGGTGAAGCGACTGGCCGAGATAAATGGCAACGACGATATAGCAGCACTGATCGCCGGCGAAAAATACGGCTTCATTGCCGGAGCGCTTGCCGAGACGATGGAGAAAGTGGAGCAGGAAAAGGTAACTTCCACCCACATAATTGATGCGATAGTGACCAATAAGCTCTTCGGCTTCCCGCTCTTCTTCCTGATAATGTTTTTCATCTTCTGGGCTACGTTCTCGCTCGGCAGTTACCCGATGGAATGGATAGAGGCGGGCGTGGACTGGCTGGGCAACATAGTGCGCTCCGCCATGCCCGACGGAATGCTCAAAGACCTTATCGCCGATGGTATCATAGGGGGCGTGGGCGGCGTAATCGTGTTCCTGCCCAACATTCTTATCCTCTATACCTGCATTTCCTTTATGGAAGACTCAGGCTACATGGCCCGCGCGGCTTTTATCATGGACAAACTCATGCACCGCATAGGGCTTCACGGCAAGTCGTTTATCCCGCTGGTGATGGGCTTCGGATGCACGGTGCCGTCGATCATGGCTTCAAGGTCGATAGAGAGCAGTTCGAGCCGCTTCATCACTATCCTCATCAATCCGTTTATCTCCTGCTCGGCCCGCCTCCCCCTCTACGTGCTCCTCATCGGCACATTCTTTCCCACCCATGCCGCGCTCGTGTTTACGGGGGTGTATCTTCTGGGAATACTTGTGGCAATACTCACAGCCCGACTACTGCGCAGATTTTATTTCAAGACCGATGTCACGCCTTTCGTAATGGAGCTTCCCCCATACCGTGTCCCCACACTCAAAACAACCCTTCGACATACCTGGGGCAAAGGCGAGCAATATCTACGCAAGATGGGAGGTATAATACTCGTGGGCAGTATCATAGTGTGGGCTCTCAACTACTTTCCGCTCCACGATGATGAGCCCGCAGAATTGATTACAACGGAAACTGTAGTGACCGGCGACGACTCATCAATCGACCCTTCGCGCGACAGCTATCTTGAGATGATGGGTAAAGCCGTCAACCCCGTAATGGCACCCCTCGGCTTCCACTGGAAAGCCACGGTAGCCGCCATCGCAGGTATCCCCGCCAAGGAAATCGTGGTTTCCACTTTAGGAGTGCTTTATACCGGTCAGGAAGAAGTGGACGACAACTCACTTGGCGCCCGACTCACCGCACCCAATCCCGCAACAGGGAAGCCCGACTTCACCGCAGCGGCAGCCCTGAGCTTCATGATATTCATTCTGCTCTACTGCCCCTGCATAGCCACCGTCACAGCCATAGTGAAAGAGACCGGAAAGATAGGCTACGGCATCTTCTCGGTAGTCTATAACACATTCATAGCCTGGCTAATAGGCTTCATAGTATATCAAATCGCCCTGATAGTATGAAAAAATCGCCACCGGGATGTCCGATGGCGATTTTTTTATCTTTATGGCTGAGTAATCAGCGGAGACGGTTGGCTGATTCGAGGAGGTCGCGATCGTGGTCAATGCCGCGCTTGGCAAGGATTTCAAACGCGAGAGCGGCCACAAGGAGGAAGCTGCTCCAGCCTATTATCGCCGAATAACCTTCAGCTCCCGTGAAAATCAAGTAGGCGATAATCGCAGCATCGAGCACCGTGAAGAGCATCGAAAAGTTGACCACGCGGCGCTGGAGGCGAAGGTCATTGTAAAGGAAGATGTCTATAAGAAGCATCAACGCGGTAAGTCCCATAGGGATGGCGAGAGCGAGTTCGCCCGTGGGCTTGAGGGCTGCCACAATCTTGGGATCGGCTGCGCTTACATAATTGACTACCGGCGTGAAAAATGGAATTACCACACACACCAGTGCGAGAAGGAGATAGAGGGTCTGGATTCGTTGGATCTGCATAGCTATATTTCTTTATGTTAGTATCTTCACAAAATTACACAATTCACGGGATTTTTCATTACTTTTGCATAAAAATATACATCAAACGAAAATTCATGAATACTCCCCGCCCGCTCATATTGATAAGCAACGACGACGGCGTAGATGCGCCCGGTATAGAATTTCTCGCCCGCGTGGCCTCACGCCACGGCGATGTGATTGTAGTGGCTCCGGCCACCGCTCAGTCGGGAAAATCATCGGCTCTTACGGTCAACTCCCCTCTCATCCTCAAACCTGAAACACCATATCCTGACTGCGACGCCAAGGTCTACAGCGTGACCGGTACGCCGGTTGACTGCGTCAAGGTTGCGCTTCATGCCGTCACGCCTCACCGCCCGGCCCTCGTGCTCTCAGGTATGAACCATGGCTCCAACGCTGCCGTCAACAATATTTACTCCGGCACGATGGGAGCCGCGATGGAAGGTTGTGTAGTGGGGATTCCTTCGATAGGTTTTTCGATTCTCAGCCACTCGTGGGAGGTGGATATGAAACCCACCGAGAAATTCGTGGACCGTATAATCCACTATGTGCTTACCCACGGATTGCCCGACGGGATATGTCTTAACGTAAATTTCCCCGCTGTGGAAGAGGTAAAAGGACTTAAAGTGACCCGCGCGGCCCGCGGATACTGGAGCGAGGAATATGCCGATTACACCACTCCGGAAGGCAAGCCTTTTTACTGGCTCACAGGTCGATTCGTGAATCTTGAACCTGACGCTGCCGATACCGATGAATACTGGTTGAAGCGCGACTATGGCTCGGTAGTGCCTATCCGCCCTGACCAGACGGCAATAGACATGCTCTCAGGGCTCGCCTCACTTGCCGACTGAGCTGAAGTCGCGGTGACGCTTTAAGTAATATTCTACAAGGATATTGGGAGCGTCGCCTATCATATCTACCTGAGCATCAGAAAGCTTAAGATTATCCTTCATGCGCGAGTAATCGCGATGAGCACGCCACACGGCGGCGGCATTTCTGAAATCGAGTGTCGCGGCATATTTTATAAATGCCAGCGTATCGAGCAAGCGGCGGCGCACGAGTCGCCATGAGCGCCCTTTCGCGGGAAGATTCTTATGGAGCATGAGGAGATTGTTGCGGAAGTTGAGATATGTCTTCCGCGGGTTCTCGGCCGGGAGACTTCCGCCTCCGAGGTGATAGACGTGAGAGGCCGGACAGCACCAAACTTCGCCTCCACGCAGCTGCATACGCCAGCACAGATCTATCTCCTCCATGTGGGCAAAGAAACTGCTGTCAAGTCCGCCTGCGTCAAGATATGCCTTATTGTCAACCATAAGCGCGGCGCCCGATGCCCACATTACTTTCATGGGGGTGTCATATTGTCCGCGGTCAGTCTCCACGTCGGCAAACACTCGTCCGCGGCAATAGGGATAACCGTTCTTGTCAAGAAATCCTCCGGCCGCTCCGGCGTATTCAAACTTGCTTCGGTCCATATAGCTCAGTATCTTAGGCTGCACGGCCACCGCTTGGGGATGGGCCTGCATGAAATCGTAGAGCGGTGTGATCCAGTCATCGTCGACCGCCACGTCGGAATTAAGCAATATGGTATATTTATACCTGTCGGCCACAGCTGCAACAGCACGATTATAACCTTCGGCAAATCCGTAATTTTCATCGAGCTCCATCACTTCCACATCGGGATAATTCTCTCTCAGCCAAGCTACAGAGTCATCAGTCGAGCCATTATCAGCCATTATCAGGCGCGCTATATCATGCGGCATATTGGCAGCCACTGACGGCAGAAACTCGCCGAGGAGTCTGCGACCGTTCCAGTTAAGAATTATTACCGCGATCTGTGGCAGGGAGTTTGTCATAGGAATTATCGTCAGCAAAAGTTACAGGAATTTTCCAGCGCTTATGACTCCAGAGCCATATCGAAGGATTGCGGCGGATGGTAGTTTCAAGTAAGCGCGCATACTGATCAGTCAGTCGGTAGGGCTCTGTAGCTGAGGCATCTTCGGCCATAAGGCGGGTAGTGATGCGATAGTGGCCACGGGATAATTTTTCCATATCCCAGTACACTACGGCCATACCCAACCGGCGAGCGAGTTGCTCGGTGCCGGTGATGATGGCTGTGGGATGGTTGAGAAATTCCACCACATGGGTCACGTCGCCGTGGCTGGGCTTCTGGTCGCTCATAAATCCGGTGATTGACAATGTACCGGCTCTGCGCATACGCAACAAGTCACGAAGCACTGATGATTTGGGGAACGAAAGAGAGCCGAAACGACTGCGTAGATCAAGAAAATAGCGGTCAAAAAACTTATTTCGCAGCGGGCGGTAGACCTGACCAAACTCGCAACTTTCGCCCGGACGGCGGCGGGTATGGAGGGTGATTGACGGCGCCCACTCCCAGTTGCCGCAGTGGGAAAAATAGCACACTATCGAGCGCCCTTCATCCCACAGGCGGTCAATAATGTCAACGTCAACAAATTCCATGCGCCTCATCATCTCGCTGTCGCTTATATGATGGAGCTTTATGGTCTCCACGAAGTAATCGGCGAAATTGAGGTAAAATTGCTTTGCCGTGGCTTTCACCTGCTCCTCAGTCATCTCGGGAAAGGACTCGTGCAGATTCTTGAAAACCACCTTGCGACGGTAGCGCACTACGTAGAAAAGCAGGAAATATATCACGTCGGCAAGCACGTATAGCACCCTCAGCGGCAGATAAGCCAACCCGTTGAGCACCCATTTTACAGGCATGTATAACCAGTGTTTCATTCCTCAGGCTCTCCTTTCATATATTCTGTCACATCAGGCACGGCGGAAAGCTTGTAGCTGACTAACCTATTTGCCAATTCAGGACGCGGTGCAACCTCCACTCGAAGATAATTGTCGGTAAATCCACCCATAGTCCCGTCAGCAGCCTGATGCTCAAGCAATACGGGGCGAACTTTGCCGTCAAACCGTCGGGAGAACTGCTCCAGTTTCCTATCGGAAAGCGCTATCATCTCAGCCGTGCGGCGATGTTTCTCTTCCTGCGACACAACGTGATCTATTTCAAGGGCTTTAGTGCCGGGTCGCTCACTGTAGGTAAAGACATGGAGCCTCGATATATCGAGCGACTCGATGAAATCTCGTGACTCCTCAAATCGCTCTTCAGTCTCGCCTCTGGCACCTACTATGAGGTCAACGCCTATGAATGCGTCGGGGATAAGACGGCGCACCGTCTCGATTTTATGACGGAAAAGAGCTTTGTCATAGCGGCGGTGCATGAGGCGGAGCACTTCATCGCTACCGCTCTGGAGAGGGATGTGGAAATGCGGCATGAATCGGCGCGACGAGGCCACAAATTCTATCAATTCGTCGGTAAGCAGGTTGGGTTCAATCGACGAAATGCGGTAGCGCTCTATGCCTTCCACCTCATCGAGAGCACGGCAGAGGTCAAGAAAAGTCTCGTCAGTCCCCTTGCCGAAATCACCTATATTCACTCCGGTCAGCACTATCTCCTTACCCCCCCGGGCGGCTACGTCGCGAGCTTGCTCCACGAGCGATGCGATACGGGGCGAGCGGCTGCGTCCGCGCGCCATGGGGATGGTGCAGTAAGTGCAATAGTAATCGCAACCATCCTGAACCTTAAGGAAATAGCGGGTGCGGTCGCCACGCGAGCATGAAGGAGTGAAGGCTCTAATCTCGCGCACCGGGGTGATATGCTTTTCTTCCCGTCCGGCTTTGCCATCACTTTCAAGATAAGCCATCACGTAGTCTACAAGCTCGGTCTTGCGGTCATTGCCGGCCACGATTTTCACTCCGGGCAACTTGCTTATATCATCGGCTGAAAGCTGAGCATAGCATCCTGTAACCGCGATAGCCGCCTGCGGATAGCGGCGAGCAAATGAGCGGATGGTCTGGCGGCATTTTTTCTCGGCCAGCTCAGTCACGCTGCATGAGTTGATAAGTATAATATCAGGATTCTCCCCGGGCTGAACACGCACCACTCCCCTATCCTGAAGCATCGACGCTATGGTCGACGTCTCGGCATAGTTGAGCTTGCAGCCAAATGTGTGGTATAGCGCGGTATGGCGGGTGGAAAATTCCTTATCAGTCATCAGCGTATTAGTGGTTCTATCTTAGGATAAAGTGCTCGTGACGAGGCAATTATACTTATATTACGGTCATCACGATACGACGAGTGGCAACCACCGGCCTCATCAAGTATGAGCAGGGCCGCGGCCACATCCCAAGCGTGAAGATTCATTTCCCAGTAAGCGTCGAGCACTCCGGCAGCTACATAGCAAATATCCATAGCCGAAGAACCGAGCCGGCGCAGGCCGCGCACATGAGGAAGCACGCGGGCCACTACATCCACGTTGTTATCGGGATTGGTATCCTTGTCGATAGGAAAACCGGTGGACACTACGGCGTGGGAAAGCAGTTCATTGGTTTTCACCGCAATAGGATTGCCGTTGAGCATGGCTCCCTGACCTTTCACGGCGGTAAAAAGTTCGTCGGTAAACGGATCGTATACCACTCCCACAACCGTCTCGCCCTTATACTCAAGAGCTATGGAGGTGCAGCAGATAGGCAGCCCGGCAGCAAAATTTGTAGTGCCGTCTATAGGGTCGATCACCCAGCGGAAATCGCTATGGGCATCAGATTCGCCACTCTCTTCCGCAAGGATGGAATGAGAGGGAAAGCGACGGTGTATCTCTCCGGTAATCAGGGCGTCACAGGCTTTGTCGGCAGGTGTCACGATATCGGCGTCGTTGATCTTAGCCTTTTCAGTAAGCGAAGCCGAGCGGAAATATTCGCGCATTATGCGCCCCGCGCCCGATGCCATCTCCACGGCCGCGAGCAGATACTCGTCAAGTGAGAGGGCCAAGGTGTCAGTCGACATTTTCAATATTGATGGGAAGCGGACGATTGAGGACTTCCTTAAATGAAATCAGGGTCTCGGTGCGAGCGCCACCCAATTCCTGGAGCTTGCCGCGAAGGAGTTCGAGCAGGTGGCTGTTGTTGTGGGCAAAAATCTTGGCGAGAATGTCGTATTGACCTGTAGTATAGTGTACTTCCACAACTTCGGGCATCGAAGTCAGCACTTCTACCACTGAGTCAAATTTCGTGGGGTCATTGAGTATGAAACCCACATAAGCGCAGGTATCATAACCTACGGCCGAAGGGTCGATAATTGATTCAAATCCCTTGATCACGCCCAGCGAAGTGAGCTTCTGGATGCGCTGATGGATAGCGGCACCCGATACATTGGTCTCGCGGGCTATTTCGAGAAACGGCTTGCGGGCGTTACTTGACAGCATTTCAAGGATTTTGAAATCAAGTGTATCGAAATGTTGACGTGACATAGTTATAACTTATACTTTATTACTTATTCTTTTTATCTTCTATACTTATGAATTGACAGCAGACATAAACCTCTGCCGCAAATTGGTTGCAAAAGTAATCATTTTTTGTGTCATTTCAAAATAAAAATATCGCTGCCGGGGTAATTTTTCACCCGTCGGCAGCGATATTGCTTTCAAATTGTCAGTTATTCCTCAATCGTGACCAGGCGATAGGTCTGTTTTCCGAGGCCGAGTTCTTCAGCATGAGTGAGGGTGATCATACCCTTGCGGGAATTGATACGCTCGATGAGGGCTTCCTTACCGGGGTCAGAGGAATTGAACACCATATCCACGCAAGCACGGTCGAGAGCCACGGGATCGAGCGATGCGAATACGCCCAGATCGCCCATCTCGGGAGCATGGGGATTGCCGTCGCAGTCACAGTCGACCGACAGGCGATTGGCCACATTAATATATAAAATGTGGTTGCCGGTGTAATCTATCACAGCCTTAGCAGCTTCGGCCATTGATTCGAGGAAGTCGGGCTGGTCAGCGGTATGACGCCATATCGAGTCGGCATTTTCGATTTTTCCGGCCGAGTGGATATAGGCTTTGCCATTTGACGATGCTATGCCTATCGAGATATTCTTGAGGGCACCGCCAAATCCGCCCATTGCGTGGCCCTTGAAATGCGAGAGCACCACGATGAAATCATAATCGGCAAAATGCTTGCCCACAATATCTTTAGTAAGATGCTTGCCACCGGTGACCGGGATTTCCATTTCGCCGTCGGCATCCATTATGTCCACTCCTGCAAGGTCAGTGAAACCGTGGTCCTTAGCCGCCTTGACATGAGCCACGGTGGTGTTGCGGTTACCTGCATAGGCGGTATTACATTCTATAAATGTGCCGTTGATTACTCTCACGAGATCACCGATGAGAGCAGTGTCGAGATGATTGGATTTCTCCGATTCGCCGGTAGAGATTTTGATACCGATCTTGTTGCCCTCAGCTTTACGGCCGAGAGCTTCGTAGACCTTCACCAGATTTTCGGGAGTGATGTCCTTGATATAATACACTGTGGGGATAGAATCGGCTGCCGGCGCGGGTTCGGCAGCCTTGGCGCTTTTACCCGTGCATGCCGTAGAGCAGAGCATTGCCCCGGCGAGTAATACGGATGATAAGAGTTTCATATTGGTGATTATTAGATGTTTATATTCTTATTTTAAATCCGCCCATTGCTGTGAAGCCGGGCATGGTGTAGCCACGATTGATAACGTAGCGGGCGGCGGTGATATTGTCGAAGATACAAAATAGTGTAAGTGAGTTACATACGTCCCAGTCGGCGCGTGCATTGAGCAAAGCATAACTTTGACGCTTAATGTCATCGGCCACATAGAGTCGGCTCACGCCCTTGAGGTTTACCGATACATTGAGGCATTTAAGGGTCTGCCAGTCGGCCCCGATAAAGTATTGATGGCGTGGTGCGCCGGTGAGATCATCGAGCGAGGAGTGGAGGTTGCTATACATTCCGTTGACACATAGCGCGTGGCTCAGACGCGCTTCGACGCTTAGCTCCAGACCTTTGTTGATAAACGAGCCGGTATTGCGGTTGTGCATGTCCACCACTTCTATCATATTGGAGCCTTTGCTGTAGTATGCCGTAAGCTCGGCCTTGACGCCGGAGCCGAAGTATTTCGCCACAGAGATTTCATAGTTCCACATCTGCTCAGGAGCAAGGTCAGGATTGGCCATGCGGTAGAGATATAGCTCGCGGAACGACGGATTGCGATACCCCATCGAGGCTGAAGTCTTCAGGGCAAACCCGCGACCGGGATGGATCACGATTCCGGCCTGAGGCACCCAGCGGGTGTCAAACATATCGCTGTTGGCCATTCTTACTCCCGCATTGAGTATCAACTTATTATCAAGCACACTCTGCGCCAGGGTAAGATAAGGCGAATACTCGGTGATGGTTTTTCGGTCGATAGTCGCCATTGCGCCCGGCTGATGCGCCGCGCCACCCGACACCGGTATTTCACCCGAGTATCTTGCGAAATCTATTCCGGCCGTAGCTTGCGCCCCTGCCCATGGCGAGAAATTTTCGTAAAGCAATATACCCAACCTGTCATCGAGGCTATGGAAATGGCGAGGATCGTCTATGTAATGATTACCCCAACTATAATATACCCGCCCCACGCCCGAAGCGTAGCCATAATCATTGCTTAGGGCTATCGATGTCTCGCCACGCGTCACATTCTGATGATACACATCGGTCGATTCCGGATTGCTCAGCTGCGGATACACCGGGTCATTGCCCTCAAAATTCATAAGCGTAAGATCGGCGGATACTTTCCACTTTGCCGGAAGGTCAACTTCCACCTTGCCATATCCGCTCCATTCGCTGAAGGTCATTCCCTTGATATTTCCGTTAGTGCGGTCATAGCTCACGGATGCGAGTGCCGAAAATCGTCCTGCTCTTGAAGCAGCCGTCGCCGTAGATTGTCACGTATTATAAGAGCCATATTGCGAGGTGAGGTCAAGAGAAAATGCCTTGTCGGGTGCATCCTTGGTAATGACATTAATCGCACCGCCCATAGCATTGGAGCCGTAAAGCACCGAACCCGGACCGCGAAGCACCTCTACCCTCTCCACAAAATCTTTGCGGTAAAAATCAGCTACATGATGAGAATACAGCCCGGCAAACTGAGGTTGACCGTCGACCATCATCAAGACCCCGCTCGCGCGGTCACCTCCCACCCCACGCAGCTTAATATGACCTGCACCGCCATTGCTGCTAACTCCAAAACCGAGTATACCGCGCTCAGTCACAAAAAGACTCGGTACACGGTCAGAAAGCACAGCCAGCAGCGCCGTGGAGCCCGAGCTATGAAGAGCCTCGCTATCTACCACGCTCACCGTATATGGAAGCAATGCCGCGCTGACCCCGCGATTAGACCCGGTGACAACCACCTCGCTCAAATCCACAGGCGCAACGGAATCCGTCGGCACCACAGCCGACCATCCCACCGCGAAGCAACCCGCAGCCATCGATAAAGCCCAAAAACGATGTAAACTCAACATAGCGATACAAATCTTTACCGCAAAATTACAAAACCCCACGAAAACACGCAAACCCATATCTCTAAAAATCAGCCCATTTCCTACACCGACAAAAAATAAATACAAAAAAAGTCAAAAAAAATTTGCACACTTCAAAAATAACCCCTAACTTTGCATCGCAAATGAGGGAAACGCCCCACCTTTGCAGTTTAGCAATAAGCTCCGATTTCGCAAGAAATCACTCTGGTGCCATAGCTCAGTTGGTAGAGCAAAGGACTGAAAATCCTTGTGTCCCCG
>CAYZFG010000068.1:0-14204 GCA_964477665.1 uncultured Staphylococcus sp. | reverse complement strand
AACACTCCATCATACATACTTTTAACATATGCACCGAAAATACAGCTTGGGCCGGAATATCGTCTTTAATACTTGCCATT
Organism: uncultured Staphylococcus sp.; assembly: GCA_964477665.1. Lineage (GTDB taxonomy): Bacteria > Bacteroidota > Bacteroidia > Bacteroidales > Muribaculaceae > Duncaniella. The sequence goes on along the minus strand of CAYZFG010000068.1, from coordinate 14,124 downwards.
GTTTCATGTCTCAAAGTTACGCATTTTTACAATCATTAACAACGGTCTTTCTTACCTGTCCCAAATTTATAGCAAAGTGCTGGAGCTTATCTATGAGCAGAACAATGAGTTAAGAAGGGGGGGAGGAAAGGAAATTGGAGACTCTCGCGATGAGAATCTCCAATTCAGTACCCGGACTCGGGCTCGAACCGAGATGGGTTGCCCCACTGGTGTTTGAGACCAGCGCGTCTACCGATTCCGCCATCCGGGCGATAGCGAGTACAAAGATAGGTGTTTTTTTTTAGAAATCAAATCCGGGTTGAGTTTTTTTGTAGTAATTTTGCGGGGAATTTTGAATTTTTGACGTATGAATAGTGTTGTGAAGGGGCATGTGTCGATGCTCGGGGCTAATGTAATGTGGGGTCTGATGGCTCCCGTGGCCAAGATGGTGATGGCTGCGGGCATCATAGGGCCGCTGCTGATGACTGATTTCCGCATCGTGGGCGCGGCGCTGATGTTTTGGGTCTACTCGCTGTTTTGCCCCAAAGAGAGGGTTCCGGCAGCCGACAAGCTTCGCTTGCTTGGTGCGGCGCTCATAGGTATCGTGTTCAATCAAGGTTGCTATATATTCGGGGTGAGTCACACGGCTCCGGGTGAGGCGGCGGTGATCACCACCACTATGCCGCTGTGGGTGCTTCTGCTCTCAGCTGTGGTGCTGAAAGAGCGTATCACCGGCCGGAAGATTACGGGCATAGTGCTCGGCGGCTGCGGCGCACTGATACTCGTGCTGGGTAATCTCGGGTCTACTGCCGGAGGGGACAATAATATTAAAGGTGACTTGCTTGTACTGACCGCGCAGCTCAGCTACGCTTGTTATCTCACTTTCTATAAGAATTTTATACGCAAGTATTCGGTGGTGACGCTGATGAAATGGATGTTCACGTTTGCCGCCATTGTGATTCTTCCTTTCTCAGCGGGCAGTATCGCGGGAGCTGACTGGCACGCCGTGTCGCCTGCCGAGTATGCCGGAGTGGCCTATGTGGTGGCCGGGGCGACTTTTGTGGCCTATATTCTGGTAATGATCGGTCAGAAGAATCTGCGCCCCGCCGTGGTGGGAATGTACAATTACGTGCAACCGGTGGTTGCTACAGCGGTGGGTATAGCCGTTGGGCTCGACAAGGTTACGGGCATGAAGATACTTGCCGTAGCTATGATATTCTGGGGCGTATATCTTGTATCGGCGGCGCGCAAGGCGTAAGCCGAATCAACTGCCGGGAAGAATGAGTATGAAGCGGGCCCCGCGATCGTAGGCCGAGTCAAGCCGCAGGTCGCCGCCGAGCAACCGGGCGAGGTGACGGGCGATATGGAGGCCGAGACCGGCTCCGGGAGTGTCGCGCGATACCTTGAAGAAGCGGTCAAATATCTTGTCCTTAAACTTATGGTTGACACCTATACCGGTGTCAGTGACAGAGATAGCGACATTTTTGCCCGACTTATAGGCGCGCACGGTTACCGAACCTTCATCGGTAAACTTAAAGGCATTTGAAAGCAGATAGGTGATAATCTGCTGTATGCGCTGGGGATCAGAGTGAATCATGAAATCGACGCCGTCGTTTTCAAAACTTACGTCAAGGCCCTTTCTATCAAGTTCCTTAGAAGCTTCGATGACGGTGCGGAGCGTGCGGTCGACATCCACGTTAGTAGAATTGACCGGCAGACGGGTTGTGTCGATTTCGGAAAGGAGCATCACGTCTTGCGAGAGCGTGCGGAGCAAGTCGCAGTTGAGGTCAATCATCTGCACGTATGATTCCATATATTGCTTCGTGCTCTCGTCGATAAGGTCGGTAAGCAGGTGGGCATACTCGGTAATGGCGTTGAGAGGGGGCACGATTTCCGATGAAAGATTCTTGATGAAATGAGCTCGCAGAGCATTGGCTTTCTCGGCCTCCTCACGAGCCACGCGGATGGCATCCTGCTGCACACGCAGCTGGTCGCGCTCCGATGTAAGGGTATTATTGGATTCTTCAAGTCGGCGCGCAAGGGTGCGGGTGCGACGGTAGAGCATGAACAGCACGAGAATCAGTATCAACAGCACTACCGTGGTCACCGCACTCAGGATGATAATGTTACGGTTGAGGCGGCGCTCATTGCTTGCTTTCTCAGCCTTGAGTGAATTAAACTCATTCTCAAGGTCATACATGTCATAAGAAATCTGCATCTCGCGGTAGATCGACGATATGTGCTGCTGCAGCAGATTGTCAGTCATCGCCGAGTATTCGCTCAGCGCGGGAAGAAGAAGATCCTTACGGTCGATGGCTCGCGAGGCTTCGATCATCAGCCTCAGGAACCGGCGGCGACTCCACGAGTCCTTGGTATTCTCGATGATACCGGGAAGAAGTTCCACAGCCTTGGCATAATCCTTACCGGCCATTGCATAATACACGTCGGCTTCAGGTCGCTTGGCCCATGTATTGCGGGCTCGGACGTCGGTCTTGACGATTTCATGAACGCTATCGTGGTACTTCTCTATATCTTCTCGGTCAAGATGGGGATACGACGAGAGAAGGCGGGTGTAGATTATATACTTATTAGCGTCGTAGTTGATAAACTGACGTCCCTGCAACTTGTAGTTGGTCTCCATCTCTCCTATGATCCGGAGCAATTTCTCGTCGGCAGCAATGGCTTGCTCAGGCATACCGCACTGCACAAAAGTAATGGCGGCCTGCACATAATACATATTCTTAATAGCAAGCGCCTCGTCAGGCAGTTCATCAACGAGAGCACCCAGACGTTGCATATACTTGCCGAGCAGTTCTGACTGGTAGCTGTCGCCCAGCAGCAGGCAAAGTGCGTGGAGCTTCACTATACGGTCAAGAATAGAAGTAGGCGGATTTTCCGTAAACTCCTTGGCGAGCTTGGACACATACAGAGTCTTCACCGAGTCGTTGAGCGACTTGAGATTGCTGTTATTTCGCATCATGGTGATGAAAGCGGTGGTGACATCGCGGTCAGATGACTCGGGATAGCCTTCAGTCACGGCAAGCATTGAGTCGATATACTTCTGATTGCCATAGTTAAAGTTGACCAACCGGCGGATGGCGTCAAACGATGTCGCATCGAGGCCATTACGGTCAGCCACGCTGATGATGGTCTCGCCTATACTGTTGCGTAGCGAGCGGGGCTGCACCACGAGGTCAAACATATTGTTGAGAATCGCAATCGAGTCAGAGGCAAACGACGCAGCCTCAAGTTGCTTCTGCAGCTGACGGTAATACATAGAATCAACCGGCTCGGCCTTGAGGGAGGCCGGAAGCATGAGCATGGCTATCAGTAGAGCGAGAATTGATGACTTGCTTGGCATGAAAGGTTTCGGTAGTTCTTTGGTAAGATACGAGGGCGCTGCGGGTATGTCACCACCCACCGCAGGCTCAGAAATATCAGCCCCGCACCGGCTGTTACGCGGGTATGCGGGGCAGGATTTTTATGTAGGGGCTGACCGGATTACACCACCCGGTCACAAAGAGCCGTGATTACTTCTTCTCGGCAACTTTGTTGTAGCGGGCGTTGAGTCCTTCTACGATCTCGTCGGTAATATCGAGGGCGGGGTTGAAGTAGAGGCCGGCCTGCTTGAGCAGGATAGCGTCGTAGCCGCGGGTGGAGTTGTAGATGAGGATATAGTTTTCGATAGAGTCGTGGAGCTGAAGCTGCTGCTGGGCGAGTTCGTTCTCGGCAGTGCGGCTCAGACCTGCGATATAGTTCTCGGCATCGGCCTGCATCTTCTGGAGCTTCTGCACGTCGGCATTATAGGTAGCCTCGGAGAGGTATCCGTTTGACTGCATACGCTGCTGAATCTGATTGCCGAAGCGATTGATTTCATTGGCCTTAGTCTGACGGGCCTGCTCCAGGCGCGAAAGCGAGCGGATGTAGGCTTCGTTGAAATCCTTGGCCAGATTGTACTTGGCCGCGAGGGAATCGCCGTCGATATAGCGGATGTTGAGAGTAGCGGGAGCGTCGGTAGCTGACACGGTGTCGGCTTTCGCAGGTGCTTCATTAGCGTTGGTAGCGGGCTTGCCGGTGCAAGATACGGCAGCGCCGAGCGCGAGGAACAAGCCTAAAGCCGTGATTGCTGTTTTTTTCATGAGATTGATATAGTTATTGATTGATATTCATTGAATTGGAGCCATGAGATATATTGTTCATGCATCGTGGTCGCGGCCTGAGGCGCAGGTGATACCCTTGTCACGCAAGGCGGGAAGGTCGTGCACGTGCCCCGACGGAAATCGGCCACCTTTCTTGAAAAACACTTTCACACCCAGCAGCAATACTGCCGCGGCCATGAAGAGTATGGCAAGAAATATTACGATGATGCTTTTTATCATGGTTAGCTTTTTGTGGTGCAAATGTAGCAATTTGCACTTAATTTTCGGCTATCTCATCGTAAATTTTAACCCTTGACACATACCCGACGCGCCGATTTTAACATTATTTGCCATATATCTCAATGAGTGTTAATTCCGTCGCCATATTATTTCAGCTCACAGCCTTCACTATTATGTGGGTGATCATAGAAATGGCTATTATCGAAAGCATGCCTATAGCAAGCCGCCATCCCCACTTGATTTTCTTGGGTAACAGCTTGATAATCACGACACCGATAATGACGCTTATAGATATGATGAAATCTGATGTCCACTCGCTCATAAGTGATGTGACGATAATTGGTTATTACATTATGCAAATATACAGTATTTAGTCAGAAATCTCTTGATTTCGTGGCCGGAATCTTTCAACTTGGTTGCAATTACGGCCCGGGAATGAAAAAAGTTTGAACTTTATGCGTGAAAAATCAATTATAATTTTTAACTTAGCAAAATGAATCGCGGCGACATAATCGCGCCCTTTTACAAAGCAGAAATTTTAATCATCAAAAACTATAAAATATGGACATTAAAGACTTGCAACCCGCTCTCGTCTTCAGCATCTTTGAAGACATCACCAAGATACCCCGCCCCTCAAAGAAGGAGGAAAAAATCCGCCAGTATCTTCTCGATTTCGCCAAGAAACACAATCTTGAAGCCAAGACTGACAAGGCCGGCAACGTGATGATACTCGCCCCCGCCACTAAGGGCTACGAAAATGCCCCCACCGTGGTGCTTCAGGGTCACATGGATATGGTGTGCGAGAGCAACGACAAGAGCTTTGACTTCACCACTCAGCCCATCCCCACTGTGGTCGACGGCGACTGGGTGCGCACCGAAGGCACTACCTTAGGTGCCGATAACGGTATAGGCGTGGCAGCTTCGCTCGCCGCCCTTATCGACGACAGCTACGTCCACGGCCCCATCGAGGCATTCTTCACAGTAGATGAGGAGACCGGCATGACCGGAGCTTTCAACGTGGGCAACGACATGATTACGGGCAACATCCTTCTCAACCTCGACTCCGAGGATGACGGCGAAATCTTCGTAGGTTGCGCCGGTGGCGTTGACACCGTATGCACGTTCAAGTACAGCCGCTCTTACGCTCCCGTTGACTTCCTCTACTTCCGCATAGCTCTCGAAGGACTGCTGGGCGGTCACTCGGGTGGCGACATCCATCTGGGTCGCGCCAATGCCAACAAGCTCCTCGCCCGCTTCCTCTTCAACGTGCAGAGCAAGTATGAGGTAGCCATCTCTGAAATCGACGGCGGTAATCTCCGCAACGCCATCCCCCGCGCCGCTCACGCTGTAATCGGTGTCCACACCTCCAAGAAGGAGCAGGTGCGCGTGATGCTCAATAAGTTTATCGCTGAGGTTGAAAACGAATTCAAGGGCCTCGAAACAGGCATCAAGATCACAATGGAGACCGTAGACAAGCCCGACTTCGTTCTTGATCAGACCACTACCGTCAACCTTATCCGCGCGCTTTATGCCGCTCCTCACGGAGTAATGTCAATGAGCCGTGAGCTTGAAGGTCTTGTGGAAACTTCCACCAACCTTGCATCAGTAAAGATGCGTCCCGACAACACAATCGAGGTTGTAACCAGCCAGCGCAGCTCGGTTGAGTCACGCAAGTGGGACGTAGCAATGCAGATCGAGGCTCTATTCCTCCTTGCCGGCGCTACGGTAACTCACGGAGAAGGCTATCCCGGATGGGCTCCCAACATGGACTCCCCCATCATGCACGTAGCCCGCGACGCTTACAAAGAGCTCTTCGGCGTTGACCCCGCCATCAAGGCTATCCACGCCGGTCTTGAGTGCGGACTGTTCCTCACCAAGTTCCCTCACCTCGACATGGTATCGTTTGGTCCCACGCTCCGCGACGTTCACTCGCCCTCAGAGCGCATGCTCATTCCCACCGTACAGAAGTTCTGGGATCACCTCAAGCTTACCCTCACCAAGGTAGCTGAAGCCTCCAAGAAGTAACATCATCTTTAACCATCATATCCCCCACTCCCTGTGGCGTGGGGGATTTCTGTCGTTTATGAACCGACTCTCCCGTTTCGCTATTCTCGGCGCCGTAACCCTATCATGCCTGCCGGTCGCATTTTCGAGGTCGCCCTTTGACCTCGACTCGTTTTACATCGAAGTTCCTTACCCATGGGAGCCATTTTTTCATCCTGATTCGATCCATCGTCTTACTGACGATGACTTCCGCAAGGTTGCCGAAGAGTTGGGCGTGGAAGTGGCTGCCATAAAGGCGGTAGTGGAAATCGAGGCCGGTAAGACTCACCAGGGATTTTCAGGACCAGGCAAACCGCTTGTCAACTTTGATCTTTCGATGTTCCGCTCGTTTGCCTCACGGCGCGGCATCAACCTTGGTAAGTACACTTCGCAATACCCGTCGGTATTCAGCGGCTCACGTCGCAGTCAGTCAGAGGTTTACGACCGCTTGCAGACTGCCATGCAGATCGACTCGGCGCTTGCCGTGGAGTCAACTTTCTGGGGCATGTTTCAGATAGGAGGCTTCAACTGGGAGCGCTGCGGAGCCAAGTCAATCGAGGACTTTGTGAAACTCATGAGCCGCTCGGAGCGAGACCAACTCGAACTCTTTGCCGGCTTCATCACCAATACTGATCTTCTCAAGCACCTCCGCAATAAAAACTGGGCGGCATTTGCCCGCGGTTATAACGGTCCATCCTACGCCCGCCGCGGCTACCACACTCGCCTCGCAGCGGCCTACCGCCGCTACAAGGCCGAGGAAAATAAATCATAGACGATAATAATGTACTGAAAATGCGCCGGCTCCACAAGGAACCGGCGCATTTATTACGCAAAATTATGAATGTCGGAATTATTCGGCAACTACTTCAAAGGGAACTTCCACAGTCACATCACGGTGGAATTTGATAGTAGCCTTGTATTCGCCCACTTCCTTAACGGATTCCTTGAGCGAGATGAGCTTGCGGTCAACATTGTGGCCGAGCTTTTCGAGAGCTTCAGCGATCTGGATAGCGTTGACAGAGCCGAAGATAGTACCGGTAGAGCTGGTCTTGGCACCGATAGTGAGTTTAACGCCTTCGAGAGCGGCAGCAGCAGCTTCGGCATCAGCCTTGATCTTGGCAAGCTTGTGAGCACGCTGGCGCTGGTCTTCAGCGAGCATTTTGATAGCGGCATCGGTAGCGATCACTGCCTTTCCCTGGGGGATGAGGTAGTTGCGGCCATAGCCGTTCTTAACTTCAACCACGTCGTCCTTGTAGCCGAGGTTGGCGATGTCTTCTTTAAGGATAATCTTCATAGTTCCTGTGAGTTTAATAGTTATTTCATCAAGTCGGTAACGTAGGGCAGGAGAGCCAAGTGGCGGGCGCGCTTAACGGCCTGAGCCACGCGACGCTGGAACTTGAGCGAGGTGCCGGTGATGCGGCGGGGGAGGATTTTGCCCTGCTCGTTGAGGAACTTTTTGAGGAATTCGGGGTCCTTATAATCGATATACTTGATACCGCTTCTCTTGAAACGGCAATATTTTTTCTTCTTTACGTCTACTGACATGGGAGTCAAATAGCGGATCTCTGATTGCTGTGCCATGGATTAGTCCTCCTTTACTTCTACGGTGGTTGATTCGGTTACTTTGGCGCGGTTCTGACGACGCTTCTGAGCATATTCCTCAGCATACTTGTCCTTGCGGAACACGAGGAAGCGAAGCACGCGCTCGTCACGACGGAAAGCTGTTTCGAGCTTCTTTACGGTGTCGGGGGTGGCGTCAAATTCTACGAGGGTGTAGAAGCCGGTGCTCTTCTTCTGGATGGGGTAAGCGAGCTTGCGGAGGCCCCAGAGTTCTTCATTTGCGATGGTCGCGCCGTTGTCGGTCACTACCTTCTCAAACTTTTCTACCGCTTCCTTCATCTGTACATCAGACAAAACGGGAGTTAAAATGAAAACGGTTTCGTAATGATTCATTTGTTAATGATTTATTGATATGGTTGTTAAATGCGACTGCAAAAGTAGTAATTATTTTCTTCTTTTCCAAATATATTTTGCGTACTTTTGCATTATTATTTGTTATACATTTGTGAAAGTCATTTATTCACATGAAAGATCTCGATAAAATAGCAATAATAGGTGGAGGGGCGATGGGCTCGGCTTTTGCCGCCGGACTCGTCGACGCGGGAGCGTGCGCCCCTTCGAGTATTGTGGTGGCCACGCCCCACCCTGACCGCTGCAAGTCATTGATTGACAAAGGTATCGCGGTGACTGCTGATAATGCAGCCGCCGTAACCGGCTCTTCTCTTATAGTGCTGGCGGTGAAGCCGTGGATAATCCCTGACGTTATTGCCGGGATAAATCGCTGTGTAGCAGATGCTGAGGTTACGGCAATCGTTGCCGGGGTAAGCGCTGCCGACTTATTAAATATGTGGCACGAGGGTGCACCTGACCGATTGTCGATAGCAATGCCAAATACCGCTATGAGGTTGGGAGAGTCCATGACTTTCATAGTTCCCGTCAAGGGTAAACCGGAGCTTGCCACGGAGGCTTTCTCTCATTTAGGCGAAGTGATGGAGATTCCCGAGCGACTTCTCGGCGGGGCCACGGCATTGGCTTCATGCGGTATTGCCTACGCAATGCGCTACGTAAGAGCTGCTTGTGAGGGCGGCGTGGAATTAGGATTCCGTGCCTCGGAGGCTCAGGCTATCGTCGCTCAGACTCTCGCGGGCACCGTAGCACTTCTTCGCCAACCCGGAGCACATCCCGAGACTGAAATCGACAAGGTGACTACTCCCGGCGGCCTGACTATTAAAGGTCTTAATGAAATGGAAAAGAATGGTTTTACAACTGCCGTGATCAGCGGCCTTAAAGCATCGGTGAAATGAGCAGGATAGTAGTAAAGGTAGGCAGCAACGTATTGACCCGCGCCGACGGAAAGCCTAATGTGACCAACATGTCGGCTCTCGTGGATCAGATAGCACATCTGCGCGAGAAGGGACATGAGATAGTGCTTGTGTCGAGCGGCGCGGTAGCTTGCGGTCGAGGCGCCGTGACTCCGGCCAAGCAGCTCGACGCCGTGGCCTCCCGCCAGCTTTATTCGTCGATAGGCCAGATCAAACTCATCAATCTTTACAATCAGCTTTTCGGAGCTTACGGCATAGTCATAGGCCAGGTGCTGACGCAAAAGGAGAATTTTTCTTCGCGCACTTCTTATCTGAATCAGCGCTCCTGTATGCTCACGATGCTCGAAAACGGCGTGCTCCCTATAGTGAATGAAAATGACACGGCGAGCCTCACCGAACTGATGTTTACTGACAACGACGAACTCTCAGGCCTCATAGCTACGATGACCGATGCTGATACGCTCGTGATTCTCTCCAATGTCGACGGCATCTATACCGGTTCGCCCGCCGACCCGTCGTCACGCCTTCTTCGTGTCATCGAGCCGGGGCGCGACGTAAGTGAGTATGTCGTAGCTGCCAAGAGTGGTTTCGGCCGTGGCGGTATGGGCACCAAGTGCGGTATCGCCATGAAAGTGGCAGCCGAGGGTGTAGCCGTAATCATAGCCCGCGGCGACAGGCCCGACGTGCTCGTGGATGTAATAGAGCATCCTGACAAAGTGGATCATACCCTATTCCGCCCCGCCCTTGAACCGCTAAGTACTATCAAGCGCTGGCTCGCCCACAGCGGCTCGTTCACAAAAGGCTCGGCAACTGTCAATGCCGACGCCGCCCGCGTGCTCATCTCCGACCAGGCCGTGAGTCTGCTCCCTGTGGGAGTGACCGGCATCGACGGCGAGTGGGAGGAGGGCGACATTATCTCGATTCTCGATCCTGAAGGAGCGGTGATAGGTATGGGGCGCGCCTCTATTTCGTCGGCTGAGGCTGCCGGAGTTATAGGCACCCACGGCCACCGCCCGCTTGTTCACTACAATTATTTATATATAGAATGATGGATTTCAACGAAATATTTGACCGCGTGAAAGCGGCCTCCCGCTCTATTGCGGTGAAGACTGATGCCGAGCGCTCGCGTGCTCTTGAGATACTGGCCCGAATGGTGGAAGAGAATGTAACATCTCTCCTTGAAGCCAACGCCCGCGACCTCGCCCGCATGGATAAGAAGAATCCTCTTTATGACCGCCTTCAGCTCACCACTGCGCGACTTCAGGCCATAGCCGACGACCTTCGCCACGTGGCGCACCTCGACTGCCCGGCCGGGGAAGAGATTGAGCGTCGCACGTTGCCCAACGGCATACTGCTCCGGAAGGTTCGCGTGCCTTTCGGTGTGGTGGGCGTGGTGTATGAAGCTCGGCCTAATGTGACATTTGACGTAGCAGCTCTTTGCCTCAAGAGCGGCAATGCGTGTATATTAAAAGGTGGTCATGACGCCGAGGACTCTAATCTCGCGGCCATCTCCCTGATACATCGGGCACTCAATGAAGCCGGGCTGCCTGAAGATGCCGTGGTACTTCTTCCTTCCACCCATGAGGCCACAGCAGCGCTGCTCAATGCTGTGGGAAAGGTGGATGTATGTATCCCTCGCGGCGGTCGAAGACTGATTGACTTCGTGCGCGACACCGCCCGCGTACCGGTAATAGAAACCGGCGCCGGAGTGGTGCACATGTATTTCGACTCGTCGGCACGCGAGGAGATCGCCCGGGCGACTGTCGATAATGCGAAGACCCGACGCGTGAGCGTATGCAATGCTCTCGACTCGCTGCTGGTAAATGCCTCGTTGCTTCCCGTGCTCGCCGAGTGGCTCAAACCGCTGGCCGACAAGCGTGTAGAGCTTCATGCCGATGCCCATGCTCTTGCTGCGCTGCGCGACGGAGGCTATCCGTCCGAACTGGTCGTGGAAGCCACCGATGCCGACCGTGACCGCGAGTGGATGGACATGAAGATGGGTGTGTATACGGTCGATAATGTCGATCAGGCCATTGTCCACATCGCAGCTCACGGGTCAGGCCACAGCGAGAGCATCATTGCCGAGGATAAAAAAGCAATCGAGGCGTTCACTTCGCAAGTGGATGCGGCTTGTGTATATGTCAATCTCCCCACCTCGTTTACCGATGGCGGCCAGTTTGGCCTCGGGGCGGAGATAGGAATATCGACCCAGAAACTCGGCCCGCGCGGCCCTATGGGTTTGCGCGAAATCACCACTTACCGTTACCTCCTTGAGGGCAACGGGCAGATACGTCCTTGAATATGAAACGATTACTTCTTATCATCGACCCGCAGATCGACTTCATCAATGGCTCACTCCCCGTGCCCGGCGCCGTCGAGGCCATGGACAGTTTGGCAGAATATATCAAAGCTAATGCCTCGCGCTACGAAGCTATTGCGATAACGGCCGACTGCCATCCGGCTGACCATCAGTCATTTCAGCCGCAAGGTGGCGAGTGGCCGGTGCATTGCGTGCGTTGCTCGGTGGGAGCCGCGATATGGCCTGCCGTCTATGAGGCTGCTTTAGCTTCGGGCTGCAAGGTCGACGTATTTCCGAAAGGTGACCGGGCAGATGTGGAGGAATACTCCGTGTTTCAAAATCCCTCGTCGAAAAGCGAGCTGATTCACCTCGTGAATAAATTGGGTATCACTGACATTGACATCTGCGGCCTGGCCGGCGACGTGTGTGTCCTCTCCTCGCTCCGCGATGCACTCGACCTCTTCCCCACTCTCTCATTCCACGTCCTCACGGCTTACACTCCGTCGCTCGACGGAGGCGCGAAGCTCGGCGCCTTCATGGAGCGGCGCGGGATAAAATAGTTTTCAGTTTTTCACGAAAACTTTTTGCAGTTTAAAAAAATCTGACTAAATTAGCGACGGTTTTGCGGCGACGCATCTCCATACCATCGAAAACTACGATTTCAACTAACTTTTACATCATACTTACAATCATTTAACTTTTTATTTTTACCAATGAAAAAATTTTACTTTTTATTACTTGCTTTGCTCGTGACATTCGGAGCAAAAGCATGGTCAGTCAAGTTCACCAATCCTCAGGGTTGGGCTCAAGTTGCTGTGTGGGCTTGGGATGATGCCGATAACTACACCGGCGGTCAGTGGCCCGGAAAGCTCATGACCAAGGATGGCGACGTGTGGACTTACTCTGACGACACCGCTACCGGCGTCCCCACCAAAATCATCTTCAATAACAATAACGCCGGAAGCCAGACCAACGACCTCAACTTCGTAGACGGCGCTACCTACGACATGAACGGTGTGGTAGGTGCCGTATATACTTACGAGAAAATCTACGTGCCTTACTATCAGTACAAGCACGACGTGGCCTACATCTATTCATGGAATCCCGGCCTCTTCGGCAACCCCGGCACCGAGATGACAAAGGTGACAGAAAACGGCATCGAATTCTGGATGGCCGAAGTTAACGCTGACAATCTCCCCGCTACCGTGGGCGGCTGGATGCTTCACGACGGCAACTGGGGCGACAAGACTGCCGACCTCGCTTCGGTAGAGTTTAAGGCTGACTATGTTTACTCCATCGTTGACGCTACCGCCACTCCGCTGGCCGACTATAAGTTGCCCGACGATCCCTCTGACGTAATCAAGTATGTGCTCCGCGGCCAGATCTTCGGCAATCCTGACTGGGAAGACTATGAAATGTTTGAGAACAACGGCGTGTGGACCTACACCGGTGATGTCGTTCCCGGCAACTTCGGTATCAAGCAGGTGACCAACGGCTCGCAGAGCGCATGGTACAGCGCCCCCGGTGCATATGAAATCAATGCCAACGGTGTGTATACCACTTCTACCGAGGGTTCCAACAACTTCACCAACCTTCTTACCGGCGACATGACCCTTGCTTTTGACCCCGCTGCCAACACGCTCACCATCTCAGGTACCGCTTCGATACCCGAAGTTGACTATACCACCTGGTACCTCAACGTAGTGGGCGACTTCAACGAATGGAATGCCACCGGCGTTGCTTTCAGCGCTGAGGGTATAGCTACTGCCATTGACCTCGCCATAGGTTCGGGCTCCTTCAAACTCAAAATCTGGAACGGCGCTACCGATCTCTGGTACTCAACCGGCGGCGAAGTAGCCCTCGACTCTGAAGTATCCATCCCCGGCAACAATGAAACTAACATGATCATCGCCGGCGCTCAGGACGATGATCTGTTTGACGTAACCTTCGACGCTGTCAATAAGGTTATGGTAGTGAAGAAATCAAGCTCCACCGGCATCGAAAGCATCGCTACCGACGCCGCTCCCGCTGAATACTTCAACCTCCAGGGTCAGCGCATCGCTAATCCCACCTCAGGCCTTTACATCATGCGTCAGGGCAAAGAAGTCAAGAAAGTTCTCGTAAAATAATCCCACCACTCCCCCATTCCCCTCGCCCGAGCCCCACTGGCCCGGGCGAGTTTTTTATTATGGAGCGGGGGTCGCTTTCAGGTCACAGGTCAGAGTTCCAAGTGATAGATTGGAGAAGGCGGAATCGAGTAGGGGTCGCTGACCCCCGCCGCAGAGGCTACGGCGATGACCTGTAGGGAACGTCGCTGTGCGACTAACCTTTGCCCACAAATGGGAAAAAGCCACATGCAATTTCGTAATCTGAAGGGCGCCCGTAGGTCGCCGAATTACTCGTAGCCCCGACTGCCGGAGCTCAGCGGAGGCGTTCGGGGAAAGTATTTCTAATCAAACCAATGGCGTCCGAAGGCCGCCGATTAACCCATAATTCAGCAAGTGTATTACGTAACAGGTATGCCGAGAGCCTCAAGTTGGGC
>CAYZFG010000067.1:0-14613 GCA_964477665.1 uncultured Staphylococcus sp. | reverse complement strand
AGATTCATCAGCCCTTCCGCCTGAAAAGATACCGCTTCTTCGATATAGGCAACGATCATTATTACTACGATGACTTTGCCAACGACGACATCATCACCCGCATCGCCCAGCGCAGCTACATCCCCGCTGCCGAGACGCTGCTGAAGATGATCGAGGAGAGCAACGGCAAGTTTAAGTTTGCCATCTCGGTCACGGGTACCGCCCTGGAGCAGTTTGAGCAGTACGTACCCGAGTTTATCGACCTTCTCAAGAAGCTCGCCGATACCGGCTGCGTGGAGTTCCTGGCCGAGACCAACAGCCACTCGCTCGCCTCGCTCGTTGACCCCGAGGAATTTGCTATCCAGGTCAAAAACCACGATATGAAGATCGAGCGCCTCTTCGGCCAGAAGACCAAGGTGCTCCGCAACACCGAGCTTATCTACTGCGACGAGATGGCTCCCCAGATTCTTGAACTCGGCTACAAGGGCGTGATCACCGAGGGCGCCAAGCACATCCTCGGCTGGAAGTCGCCCAACTACGTATATTGCGCCGCTTCAGCTCCCAAGCTCAAGATTCTGCTTAAGAACGATAAGTTCAGCGACGACATCTCGCTCCGCTTCAGCAACCCCCAGTGGGACCAGTATCCCCTCAACGCCGATACTTATATCAACTGGATCGCCGACACCCCCGCCGAGGAGCAGATCGTCAACCTCTTCATGAACATGGAGGTATTCGGTGACTTCCAGCCCCGCGAGACCGGTATCTTCCAGTTCCTCGCCGCCCTGCCCCGGTTTGCTGAAGAGCGTGGCGTAGAGTTCGTGACTCCCTCCACCGCTATCGCCAAACTCAAGCCCGTGGCCGAACTCTCGGTTATGCACCCCATCTCGTGGTCCGACGAAGCCCGCGACACCTCGGCATGGCTCGGCAACAAGCTCCAGAACGAAGCCTTCAACAAGCTCTACTCCGTGGCTGAGCGCGTGCATCTGTGCGACGACCGCCGCCTTAAGCTCGACTGGGAGCGTCTGCAGTCAGCTGACCACTTCTTCTATATGTCGACCAAGCACATGGCCGACGGCTCGGCTCACGCTTCATTCTCGCCCTACGAGACTCCCTTCCAGGCGTTTACCAACTACATGAACGTGCTGGCTGACTTCATCGTACGCGTCGAGGAGCAGTATCCCCTCTCTATCGAGAATGAGGAGCTCAACGCCCTTCTCACCACCATCCGCAATCAGGCCACCGAAATCGAGGCTCTCACCAAGGAGACCGAGTCGATGCGAAAAAACATCGAGCACTTCAACGACGAGCACAAGGCTCCCGCCGCTGTAGAGGCTCCCGCCGAACCTGAGAAGAAGGAGGAGAAAAAGGCTGCGAAGAAGCCCGCAAAGAAGGCCGAAAAAAAGCCTGCCGCAAAGAAGGCTGAGAAGAAGCCCGCCGCTAAGAAGGCTGCAAAGAAAGCCGCTGAGCCCAAGGCTGAAGAGAAGCCCGCTGAAGAAGCCAAGTAATATCATTCAATAAGACTTTCGTGAGGGCCTGCCGCGATTTTCACCGACAGGCTCTCATTTTTACGATAATGGACCGAAAAGTAATTTTCATCACCGGCGGAGCTACAGGCATAGGCGCCGCTACGGTGAGACTATTCATAGCCCGCGGCTGGAATGTGGTCTTCATGGACATAGACCACGACGAAGCGCTGCGACTTACCGACGCCGTCGCCGCGCCTGACCGCGTGGTGTTTACTGAAGGCAATACCCGCTCCCGAGCCGATATCGAAGCGGCTGTCAATGCTGCCGTGGAGAGATGGGGACGGGTCGACAGCGTGTTTGCCAACGCCGGCATCCACCGCCGCAACACCCTCCTCGATATTACCGATGAGGAACTTGACCTCATGATCGACACCAACATTCGCGGCACCGTCAACACTCTCCGCGCCGCCGTGCCCCGCATCATAGCTTCGGGTGGAGGCACGGTAGTGATCAATGTCAGCGACCAGTGGTACGTGGGCAAGCCCCACAGCTTCGGCTACGGCCTCACAAAGGGAGCCTTGGGTCAGATCACACGCTCGCTTGCTCTCGACCTCGGGCCTGAAGGTGTGAGGGTCAATGCCGTATGCGCCGGCACTGTGCGCACCCCGCTCGTGGATAATCTTTTCAAGAAATATGAAGCCGAGGGCCGCGGCACCGCCCGTGAATTTTGGGACGAAGAAAATGCCCTCTACATGCGCGGTCGCGTGGGCGAGCCTGACGAGATTGCCCGACTGGTGTATTTCCTCGCTTCCGACGAGTCATCATTCTGCACCGGCGGCCATTTCCTCGCCGACGGCGGACTGGTGGCCGGATAATCATTAACTAACCTAAATTCTACAAAATTATGAATAAACTTTCCCGCATTATTGCCATCGTGGCCATGCTTGTTACCGTGGCCGCATGTCACGTTGACCGTTTCGACGCCCGTCTTTTCTCGGTCGACGTGCCCTCAGGTTTTCTTCCTGAAGAACTCGATTCCACCATCTCAGCCATTGATAATGTGCAGCTCACCGCGGTCGACGACAATAGCACCGTCGTCATCATGGCTTTCCCCTTTGAGGGCAATCCTCAGATAGTGCTCTACAACCAGACCCTCGGCGGCGCTAATCCCGCCTTGGCCGGGCTCGATTATGACAAAGGCGGCCTTACCTCTTTTGAATACGGCAAAATCTCAGGCTACCAGATTTCACTTTCAGGTGTAATCGAGGGCATCGACGTTGACGGTACGGCCTACAGTTTCAATGAGGGCGGCTGCACGTTTGTGGTATGCAGCTTCTCTAAGGATAAAGCCGATACTTCACTTGACAGCAAGGTGATACGCAGCATCAAGGTCAACGAGAAAGCTATGGCCGAATATGACTCGGAAAAACGCGTCAACGGCGTGGCCGAACTCGGTCGCCTCAACCTCCCCACGCCCGTGGATGAAGTGACCACTTGGACCGATATTAAGGTTGACCACAAGAATAAAGAGCTCGTGCTCGTGATGACTCTTGAAGGTACTCCCGAGGACTATGGCGACGTGGGCGACAGCCTGGCAGCTCTGCGCGACGGAATGGCCGCCAACCTCAAAGCCAACCGCGAGACTGACTGGCTCATCCTCGTGCCCTCCGACGAAGACTACACCCTCGGCTACGACTACGTCACCACCGACGGCACCATCCTCGGCTCCCTCCGCTTCTCCCCCGAAGAGCTGAAGTAGGTCATAGGTCAGAGTTATAAGTTATAAGGTATTTCCTTAAGTCAAAAGTCAAAGTTATAAGTGATAAGGTAAATTTAGGTTGAGTTGTGACCTAAAAAAACTTTATCACTTATAACTCATAACTCTGACTTAATTCTTACCTTTGCACTTGGTATGAGCTATACGCAAGCTGATTTTGACGCGGCACTCTCGGCGCTCAGGCGCGGAGGGGTGATCCTATACCCTACCGATACGGTGTGGGGGCTGGGGTGTGACGCCACATCGGCCGACGCTGTGGAGCGGATTTTCCGCATCAAGCGCCGCGCCGACAGTAAAGCCATGCTATCGCTCATCGACTCGACCGGCGCCCTCGGGCAATACGTTGCGGCTGAAGCCATTGCGGCTGCCGCTCCGGTCATTGACCCCGCGCGACCCACCACCGTAATCTACCCTCATGTAAAGGGAATCGCCGAGGCGCTTATAGCCGACGACGGTTCGGCGGGGTTCAGGATATGCCGGGCGGAATTTGCGCGAGACTTGTGCAAAGCATTAGGGCTTCCTCTCGTGTCGACGTCGGCCAACATCAGCGGCCATCCCGCTCCGGCCACTTTCGCAGCCATCGATCCTGAAATAATCGAGGCGGTGGACTATGTGGTACTCCACGGTCGCGACAACAAGGATGAGGCGCTGCCGTCACGAATTGTAAAACTTAACCCCGACGGCACGGTAGCCGTGATACGCCCATGAACGCCGCCACACTACGACTGCGCAAGTGTGGACGCGCGCTCCACACCGTGTTTCTCAGCTTCCTCCTCTGGCGCCAGCGCCACATCAAGGAGCGCACGCTCGTGATGATTCTCGCCCTCATAGTGGGTATCGCCTGCGGATTTGCCGCGCTCATACTGAAATCTCTCATCCACGTCATAGCCACCTTCCTTACCAGCCGGCTTGCCATCGCCAACGGCAACTGGCTTCTGCTCGTCTACCCGCTGGCGGGTATCACGATCACGAGCATGTATGTGCGCTACGTGGTGCGCGACAATATCTCCCACGGTGTCACGCGCGTGCTCTATGCCATTTCGCAAAACAAGAGCCGCCTCAAGCCACATAATATATATACGTCGGTCATCGCCTCGTCGATCACCATAGGTTTCGGCGGATCGGTGGGAGCCGAGGGTCCTATCGTCTACACAGGAGCGGCCATCGGTTCTAATATAGGCCGTGTGTTCCGCCTCTCACCGCGCATCCTTATGATACTCGTGGGGTGCGGCGCGGCAGCGGGTATAGCAGGCATCTTCAAGGCACCCATCGCGGGGATGCTCTTCACGCTCGAAGTGCTCATGATCGACCTCACCACGGTATCGGTAATGCCGCTGCTCATCTCGTCGATCAGCGCCGCCACGGTCGCCTACGTCTTCACAGGCTATACACCAGAATTCTCATTCATGCAGAGCGAGGTCTTTCTCACCCAGCGCATCCCCTTCGTGATACTCTTGGGTATTTTCCTCGGCTTTGTGTCGCTCTACTTCACCCGCGTGACCGGCCACATGGAGGGTGTGTTCAAGCGCATCAAGTCAGTGTGGGGCAAGATACTCGCCGGCGGCAGCATCATAGCCCTGCTCGTCTTCCTCTTCCCTCCCCTCTACGGCGAAGGCTACTCCTCGATTACAGCACTTATCAACGGCCACACGGCCGACATAGTCGACCGCTCGATATTTTATGCTGACCGCGACGACGTGTGGTTCATCATCTGCTTCGTCAGCGCCATCGTACTCTTCAAGGCATTTGCCACCTCGGCCACCAACGGCGCCGGCGGTGTGGGTGGTACGTTTGCCCCCTCGCTCTACGTGGGTGCCATGGCCGGATTTCTCTACGCTTACACCATCAACGCCATCTTTGACCTCGACCTCTCCACCAAAAACTTCGCCCTCATGGGCATGGCCGGAGTGATGAGCGGAGTAATGCACGCCCCGCTCATGGGCATCTTCCTCACGGCTGAGATGACCGGCGGCTATCAACTCTTTCTACCCCTGCTCATAGTCTCAACGCTCTCCTATGGCACGATACGCATCTTCGAGCCCTACAGCATCTACACTCGCCGACTCGCCCGTCAGGGCAAGCTCCTCACCCACCACAAGGACCGCGCCGTGCTCACACTGCTGAAGATGGATAATGTGATCGAGACCGACTTTGTGCCCGTGCATCCCAAGATGAACCTCAAGCAGATGGTCGACGCCATCTCGCGCAGCTCGCGCAACCTCTTCCCGGTACTTAACGACGACGGCACGCTTATGGGCGTGGTGATTCTCGACGAGATACGCAATATCATGTTCCGTCCTGATCTCTATAAGCGCATGTATGTCAACCAGTTCATGTCAATGCCCCCCGTCAAGATCGAGGTAGGCCAGAGCATGGAGAGTGTAATGAAAGCCTTTGACGACACCGGCGCGTGGAATCTCCCCGTGGTCGAAAACGGCCGCTACGTAGGGTTTGTGTCAAAATCCAAGATCTTCAACTCCTATCGCCGCGTCCTCCGCCACTATTGCGAAGATTGACATCTTGACAAATTGACATAAAAAACCACCCCGCCAATGCCCATAAAATTCACATCCGCCCCCTCCTACTTCTGGCTCAACACCTGGGTGCTCGCCAATATCATCGAGCTGGCGACTCAGCCACTATGAAAGTATCTTACTAATTTGCACTACTGTTGTAGGGACGTCGCTGTGCGACGTTTCCTTGAAGAGCCGATAGTAACTTTCTGTATAACAAAATAATAGCATTTGCTCACCTCCGAAACGTCGCACAGCGACGTCCCTACATCTGATTTCAACTAAGCAAATTGCATTGCAGAATAACCCAAATGCGGATCATCTCAACTTCCCCGAAAAAATTATTTTCTCCGAAAATTTGGAAATGTGAACCTGATGGGTTAACTTTGACGTTATAATTAAAACCTCTAATCCTCAGCCATCATGAAAGTATCAAAAAAACAATTCTCTAAGCCATCCTCGCCAATCGGTAAGGAGAGAAAGTATACTGTCACGGCTAAATGCGGCATCAGACTGCAAGCGGTCTCTACTGAAGAGCGCCGCCAATTGCGAATCTCGTCATATCAATACCTCTTGCCGTGACCCAAACTGCTGATTTTTACAAGCCATCATTCATAATGCGAAGCAAGGACTCAGGTTCTCTTCGCATTACTGATTTATGGACTTTTAAATCTCAAAAGAGCAATAAAAGATATATTGTAGAAGTTGAAGGTTTTGAAGATGATTTCTTCGGATTGAAGTTCTATTGGAAAGGAGTAGAGAAGAGTAAAAATCGATATTCTCTATTGACCGGTGACTACGAACCACGAATCATAGTCCGCTCATGCATAGAAATCATGCTTGATTACTATCGCAAAAACCCTCTTGTTTCATTTGGATTTGTAGCCGCTCCTGATCTTAAAAAGGATATCGAAGGGAAAAATCTAAATCTCGGGGCGGGTAGTAGACGGTTTAGATTCTATAGGCGCATGATGATAAACTTATTTGGTCCGGAAACTTTTTTCCAAGCATCTGATACCACAAATACGATTTATCTCATGATTAATCGTAAGCGACTGGCAATGGGAAATATTACTTTACAGTATATTGAAGACAGGCTTAACGAAACATATCTCGGCGATTACATACTGGATTGCTGATACCAATAGCGAATTTTTTCTCCGAAAATTTGGAAATGTGAACCTGATGGGTTAACTTTGTGTTATAATATCAAACCGACGGGCAAGAGAGCCCGCCTAGCAAGTAGAAAATATCACGCCGCATCAAAGCAGATTGGGAAACTCTACAAGTTTTATCGAAATACCGAGACAAGCTTAGCCGACCAATGGCGGGCCTCATCCCCGAAAGGGGAGGTCAGTACGTGACCCGGAGGATTACAAAGGCCGACGAGCACTCAAATCCTGTCATTCGGAGTTTCACCACATTCTTTGGTGCGGTGATTTTTGTATCCGGTTGAACCGTTATGCCGCGGGAATTGTTAAAAAAGTATATTTACCCTCTTAACATATCATCATGCTCTGCGACATTATCCCTACACATACCGTGGCCCTATGGCTGCTTGACTCGATCTACAAGGTGCTCGACATGCTGGGCCTGCGCCACGACAAGACCACCGAAGAAGTGATATATGTGGTCGTAATCGTGGGTATTGCGCTCCTCATAGGCTGGCTGCTGCGACTCGCCATCGTGTGGCTCGTAAGAAAAATCATCGCCGTAAAGCGGCCTAATACTGCAAAACTTCTCACTCAGTATCACGTATTTACACGCACTTCACGTATCATCCCGCCGCTGGTGATACTCACGCTGCTTCCCTTTGCCTTCACCAAGACTTCCACGCTGCTCGACATCGCCGAGAGGCTTCTGTGGTCATATACCATCGTGGTGTTTACCATCGCCATCACGTCGATAGTCACGCTCGTGTGGGTGGGGTATAACAATAAGCGCAACACCCGCAACCTGCCGCTCAACGGTGTGCTCAATACCATCGTGGGCGTGATATGGATCATATCGGCTATCATAGTGGTATCGGTGCTCATCGACAAGTCGCCGGCTATGCTGCTCACCGGATTAGGTGCCTTCGCGGCAGCCTTGATGCTGGTATTTAAAGACAGTATACTCGGTTTCGTGGCAGGCATCCAGCTCTCGCAAAACGATATGCTGCGCGTGGGCGACTGGATTGTGGTGCCGTCGACTATAGCCAACGGTATCGTGGTAGACGTATCGCTCTCGGCCGTAAAGGTGCAGAACTGGGATAACACCATCGTCACCCTCCCGCCCTATACACTCATCTCCACCTCGTTTCAAAACTGGCGAGGCATGACCGAAAGCGGATGCCGCCAGATAGCGCGCTCGCTGCTCGTGGATGCCAATTCCATCACGCCGATTGACTCAGGTAAGACCGACGAGCTCGTGGCCCGCTATCCGTTGCTGAAGCCGTGGGTCGACAAGACACGCGCCGCCGGGCATGACACTTTTGATCCCGGACTGGCCGTGGTCAACGGTTCGCTCGAAACTAATCTCGGCCTGCTCCGCGCTTACCTCTGCGCCTATCTGCTTGCCAGTGACTCGTTTGACCACAACAATCAGATCCTTGTGCGCACCCTCGCCCCCACCCCCGAGGGTATACCTCTCCAGATATGGGCCTACACCTCCACCACAGCATTTACCGCTTACGAGGCTATACAGAGCGCCCTCTTTGAGCACATCGTGGCCGTAGCTCCCGACTTCGGTCTTGAGATCTACAACGAGGAGAGCGGCAAGGATGCCATGTCGACCGTCACGGTAAGCATGCTCCCTAACTCCACTTCCTCATCAACCGATTCATCCACCTCAACCCCCAACGCAAAACAATGAAACGTATACACCGCATCATAGCCGCGGCCGCCCTCATCATCGCCGCCGCCTCTCCCGCCCGCGCGCAGTATTTCCAAATCGCATCGCAGGTGCGCGACCTCATCACCCCGGCCATCATGGGCGGCTCGTCATATAAAGGATATGTAGAAGCCTCAGTGCTTCCCGGCATCGGCACCAACCGCGCCACCTTCTACGGCGTGTCCACCTCACAGGGCTACCAGTATCGCCCGTGGTTTTTCATGGGAGCCGGTGTGGGTATAGATGTAGCTACTTCGGTGCTCCCCACTGATATACAGGGCGATGTAGTGCGTCCGCCCTACTTCGGCCACTCCACTGCATCCACCAAAGCCATGGTGCCCGTGTTCTCTGACTTCCGCTTCAACATAGGTAAACCTTCAGGCACATCGGCCTACATCGACCTCAAGCTCGGCGCCACCTGGCTCATAGGCGGCAGCTATCTGGAGCTGGCCGATAAATGCCTCGGCTCGTCGGCTCAATTTTACTTCAAGCCATCGGTGGGTGTGAGGATTCCCGTCAGCACCACCTCCTCCAAGCGCGCCCTCGACATAGGCCTCACCTACCAGCTCATCACCTCTGACCGCAACTACGCCCCCTACTCATCGACCGTGTCGCTCAACAATATAGGCGTCACTCTGGCCTACGAATGGTGACGGGCTGCCGGCGGGCGTGAGGATTTTTTGCCCCGGCGATGTGGATATACCGCGATTTTTGCGTAAATTTGCGCGCGGTAATATTTCAGCCGCTTTTCTCACGTAATGACCCGTCAATATGATTATCTGGTGATAGGTTCCGGCATCGCCGGAATGAGTTTCGCCTTGAAAGTGGCCCGGCATGGCCGAGTCGCTCTTATATGCAAGACCACACTCGATGAAGCCAATACAGCTCTGGCTCAGGGTGGAGTGGCTTCGGTGACTAATCTTGAGGTAGACGATTTCGACAAGCACATCCACGACACTATGGTGGCCGGCGACTGGCTCTCTGACCCCGCTGCCGTGGAGCTTGTGGTAAAAAACGCTCCGGCTCAGATACGCGAGCTCATCAACTGGGGCGTGGATTTCGACCGCAACGAGAAGGGCGATTTCGACCTCCACCGCGAGGGGGGCCACTCTGAGTTCCGCATCCTCCATCATGCTGACAATACCGGCTACGAGATTCAGCAATCGCTCATCGAGGCGGTAAGGAAGTGTGACAATATCGACATCTTCGAGCACCACTTCGCCATCGAGATCATCACCCAGCATCATTTAGGCAAAATAGTCACCCGACGCACCCCCGACATCACTTGCTACGGCGCTTATGTGCTCGACACCGTGACCGGCCGCGTCGACACCTTCCTGTCGCGCATCACCCTCATGGCCACCGGCGGCGCAGGAGCGGTGTATCTCACCACTACCAATCCTCTCGTGGCCACCGGCGACGGCATAGCGATGGTATACCGCGCCAAGGGCACGGTGAAAGATATGGAGTTTATCCAGTTTCACCCCACCGCCCTCTTCCACCCCGGCGACCGCCCGTCATTTCTCATCACCGAGGCCATGCGCGGCTACGGCGGAGTGCTCCGCAACCTCAAGGGCGAGGAGTTCATGCACAAGTATGACCCGCGTCTGTCGCTCGCTCCGCGCGACATCGTGGCCCGCGCCATCGACTCGGAAATGAAGCTTAACGGTGACGACCATGTGTATCTCGACGTCACTCACAAAGACCCCGAAGAAACCCGCCGCCATTTCCCCAATATCTACGCCAAGTGCCTCTCGCTGGGCATCGACATCACCCGCGACTACATCCCCGTGGCACCCGCGGCTCACTACCTGTGCGGCGGCATCAAGGTGGATACTAATGCCGAGTCGTCGATCAAGCGGCTTTACGCCGTGGGCGAGTGCTCTTGCACCGGTCTGCACGGCGGCAACCGTCTGGCCTCCAACTCGCTCATCGAGGCCGTGGTGTATGCCGACGCCGCTGCCCGCCACGTGATCGAAAACGCTCCCCACTACCAGTTCCGCACTGACGTTCCCGAGTGGAACGACGAAGGCACATCCATCCCCGAGGAAATGGTGCTCATCACCCAGAGCCTAAAGGAAGTGAACCAGATCATGGGTACATACGTTGGTATAGTAAGAAGCAACCTGCGCCTCGACCGCGCCTGGAATCGCCTCGACATCCTCTATGAGGAGACCGAGCGGCTATTCAAGCGCTCCAAGGCCTCGCGCGAGATATGCGAGCTGCGCAATCTCATCAATGTAGCTTACCTCATCATGCGTCAGGCCAAGGAAAGGAAAGAGTCGCGCGGACTCCACTTCTCTATCGACTATCCCCGCGACCCCTCTCTTCCCGTAAACTGAATGAAACACCTCGTCCTCACCATATTGACCCTGCTGATGCTCGCTCTTCCGGCGCGGGCTGACAACGCGTGGACACTTGGATTGCCGTCGGCCGAGCAGGTCGAGGCTCAGGGAGGACGCATCAAGCCTCTTCAGGGCTACTACTTCATCACCGACGAGATCGACAACGAGCCGTCGTTTATGCTCGTGCTGAGCGAAGTGGTGGTATATCCCGAACTGAAATTCAAGAACAAGAAAGACGAGGAATTTTACTGGAAGACAGTGCGCGACGTCAAGAAGACGCTCCCCTACGCCAAGCTGATATGCGAGACCCTCATCGAGACCTACGAGTACATCGAGACCTTCCCCACCCAGGAGGAGCGCGAGGCTCATCTCAAGGCTATGGAGAGTGCCGTATTTGATCAGTACAAGCCTGTGCTTAAGAAGTTTACGAAATCTCAGGCCCAGATGCTCATCAAGCTCATCAACCGCGAGACTAATCAGTCGAGCTACTCGATACTGAAAGCCTTTCTGGGGTCGTTTCGCGCCGGGTTCTGGCAGACTTTCGGGCGCTTCTTCGGCGTCAATCTCAAGACGGCTTATAAGCCTGATACCGATAAGAAAGATGCCGTGATAGAGCGCGTGGCCACCCAGGTGGAGCGCGGCCTGCTCTGATCCCTTTTTTGATTCATGATTTATGATTTATGATTTTTACAATACAGATAACTTTAACTTAATACCTTAGAAAATGACTCACCGTTTTATCCTCAACGAAGTATCTTACTTCGGTCCCGGGTCGCGCAAGGAGCTTCCCGAAGTGATAGCCCGTCTCGGCAAGAAGAAAGCCCTTATTGTCACTGACAAAGACCTCGTGCGCTTCGGCGTCGCCGCCAAGGTCACCGAGGTTCTCGACAAGGCCGCTTTCCCCTATGAAATATTCTCGGAGGTTAAGCCCAACCCCACAGTCACTAATGTGCTCGACGGTATCGACGCTTTTAAGAAAGCTCAGGCCGATATCATTATCGCCATAGGTGGCGGCTCGGCTATGGATACCGCAAAAGCTATCGGCATCGTGATCGCCAATCCTGAGTTTGCCGACATCGTATCGCTCGAAGGCTGCGCTCCCACCCGCAACAAGAGCGTGCCCGTAATCGCCCTCCCCACCACCGCCGGCACCGCCGCCGAGACCACCATCAATTATGTGATCATCGACGAGGAAAAGAAAAAGAAGATGGTGTGCGTTGACCCCAACGATATTCCCGCCGTGGCTATCATCGACGCCGAACTCATGTACACACTTCCTCGCAGCCTCACCGCCGCTACCGGTATGGACGCCCTCACCCACGCTATCGAAGGCTACATCACCCGCGGCGCATGGGCTATGAGCGACATGATGGAAATCGAAGCTATCCGCATGATTGCCCGCCACCTCCCCACCGCCGTAGAGCAGCCCGACAATGTAGAGGCTCGCGAAGGCATGGCTCTGGCTCAGTATATCGCCGGCATGGCATTCTCTAATGTAGGTCTCGGACTTGTCCACGGCATGGCTCACCCCATGGGTTCGCTCTTCGACGTGCCCCACGGCGTAGCCAACGCTCTCCTTCTCCCCACCATCATGGAATTTAACCGCGAGTCGAGCCTCGACAAATACCGCTCGATCGCTCAGGCTATGGGCGTAGACACCTCCCGCATGAGCCGCGAAGAAGCCGCTATGGCAGCCGTAAAAGCCGTGCGCGACCTCGCCATCAAGGTAGGTATCCCCCAGCACCTCACTGATCTGGGCATCACTGCCGCCGACATTCCCGCGCTCGCCGAGCAGGCCATCGCCGACGTATGTACCCCCGGCAATCCCCGCGACGTGAGTATCGAGGAAATCGTGGAGCTTTACAACAAGGTTCTCTGATTCCACTTTCCCCATTATAAAGCGACAGCCGGGAGCGAGTCTCGCCCCCGGCATCGCTGTTTTACCGATGCGACTGATTCTATCTTTTCTGATGATACTATCGTGGGTGCTCGCGTGGAGTGCCGACAGTATCAGCGTAGAGCTTATCACGATAGGTCCCGGGGAGCAGTTTTTCCAGCTCCACGGCCATGCGGCTCTGCGAGTGAAAAGTCACGGCTGCGACAGCATCTTTTCATTTGAGACCGATCCCGGACGCTCGGCCGTGATGCAATATCTGGCCGGAAACCGCGGCGCGATGGTGGCCGAGTCCACACCCCGCTTTCTCGACAGCATCGGGTCCACAGGTCGGGGAGTCAGAGCCTATAAACTCAACATCACCCCGCAAGAATCAGAGCGGTTGATAAGGCTTTTACGTTCTGAAGACGGGCGGGAGCAGAGCCGGTTTAACATGCGGTCGGCCAACTGCACCACACAATTATTTGACCTCATCGACTCGGCCATCTCACCTACGAGAGTCACGCCGGGCAAGTCACCGCAATTCCGGTTGCCGGCCGCGCGGTTTTACACCGACACCCTGCGGCGCGATGCCCCGTGGGTCTCCGCGCTTATCACCCTTGCTCTCGGTACCGCGGCCGACGACAGCGTCACCACAGTCCGCTCCATCTCGCCGCTCCTATTTGACGACCAATACCGCCACATCACCATCTCTCCCTCAGGCCGCCCGCTCGTGAAAGAAGCACGCGAAATCTACCCGCGACGAGTAGAAATTACCGCGCCAGCCGTCACGCCCGTCCACGCAGCCATTGCACTGAGCATCATGCTCATAGCGGCTACGATACTTTCACTTGCCGGCAAGGCTCCACGCATAGTCGCGATGCTCGACACCGTCACATTCGGCATCATCTTCCTGCTCGGAGCGCTCATAGCCTTCGCCACCTTCTCGCCCTACAGTGTGGGACACGGCGGCTCCCTGACCCTCACGGTAATAAATCCCCTCATCATCTTCCTGCCCGCGCTGCACCGCGACTACCCCAAAGCCACCCGCATCATCGTGACAATCTGGGCGGCATGGCTCATAATCTACGCCCTGTGGAGCCCCCACATCACCGCCGAGACCCTCCCCTCACTCCGCCTCCTCGCCCCCGCACTCGCCGCGAGATTACTGAGCTACGGGCGCGGTTTTCAGGAATTTTCACGCTAAATTTGGCGGGTTGGTGCTAAATGCGTAACTTTGTGGCCATATTTAACTTTGACTCACCTACCTGATCAAAAATGGTTGTACTATTTCAAAAAGGAGCTGATAAGTTTTTCGCTATCGAAACTGATCACCGTTTCGCCGCCGATGAGGTGGAAAAACTCACATGGCTCTTCGACGGCGCCATGCCCGTCGAGCAGGCTTCAGTAAAGGGCACTTTCGTAGGTCCCCGTAAGGAAATGATTACTCCCTGGAGCACTAATGCAGTGGAAATCACCCAAAATATGGGCCTTAAGGGTATCACCCGCATCGAGGAGTTCACGCTCTCGACCGACGCCGAGCCTAAGCTCGACAAGATGCTCAACCGTCTCTATGACACGCTCGACGAAAACGTGTTTACCACTTCGATGACCGCCGCTCCCATTGTGTATATCGACGACATCAGTGAATATAACCGCGCCGAGGGATTGGCTCTGAGCAAGGAGGAGGAGGATTATCTCCGCGACCTCGCAAAGCGCCTGGGCCGCAAGCTGACCGACAGCGAGGTATTCGGCTTCTCGCAGGTCAACTCCGAGCACTGCCGCCACA
>CAYZFG010000066.1:0-14757 GCA_964477665.1 uncultured Staphylococcus sp. | reverse complement strand
ACACGTGGAAACTAAGTATATTTTCGTCACCGGAGGCGTTGTGTCGTCGCTTGGCAAGGGTATCATTTCTTCGTCTTTAGCGTGTCTGCTTAAGGCGAGGGGGTATCGTGTCACTATTCAGAAGTTTGACCCCTATATCAATATTGACCCGGGTACGCTCAATCCTTATGAGCACGGGGAGTGTTATGTGACCGTCGACGGCCACGAGGCTGACCTTGATTTGGGTCACTATGAGCGTTTTACGAATGTACATACTACTCGCGCCAACAATATCACTACCGGCCGCATCTATCAGAGTGTCATCGACAAGGAGCGCCGTGGCGATTATCTGGGCAAGACGGTGCAGATCATCCCTCATATCACTGACGAAATAAAGCGTAACGTGAAGTTGCTCGGCAATACGGGTAACTTTGACTTCGTCATCACGGAGATAGGCGGCGTGGTGGGCGACATCGAGTCGCTGCCTTTCCTTGAAGCCGTGCGTCAGATGAAGTGGGATATGGCCGACGACTGCATTGTGGTGCATCTTACCTATGTGCCCTACATCGCCGCCGCCAAGGAGCTGAAGACCAAGCCCACGCAGCACTCCGTAAAGCAGCTTCAGCATCTGGGTATACAGCCCGACGTGCTTGTGCTCCGCACCGAGCATGAAATACCGGTGCCTATGCGCAGGAAGATTGCTCAGTTTTGCAACGTGTCGCCCGACGATGTGGTGCAAAGCGCCGACGTATCGTCGATCTACGAGGTACCCATGGAAATGGAGCGTCAGCACCTCGACGGCATAGTGCTCCGCCATCTGGGCGTGCAGGCCGAGGGCGAGCCTCATCTTGAGCCCTGGCGCCGATTTCTCGACAAGATGCATGCCGCTAAGGAGACCGTCACTATAGGTCTGGTAGGCAAGTATGTGGAGCTTCAGGATGCCTACAAGTCTATCAACGAAGCTCTGTTTCAGGCCGCTACCTACAATGACCGCGTGCTTGACCTGCGCTATATCCACTCCGAGCGCCTGACCGAGGCCAACGTAGATGAGAAACTTGCCGGGCTCGACGGTGTGATCATCGCACCCGGATTCGGCCAGCGCGGCATCGAGGGCAAGTTTGTGGCGCTGAAGTGGTGCCGCGAGCATGATGTACCCACATTCGGTATCTGCCTGGGTATGCAGTGCATGGTCATCGAGTACGCCCGCAACGTGCTCGGCCTCACCGATGCCAATTCCACCGAAATGGACCACGCCACTCCACACAATGTCATTGACCTCATGGAGGAGCAGAAATCTATATCTGACAAGGGTGGAACCATGCGCTTGGGTGCTTACGATTGCGACCTTGCCGCCGGCTCACGCGTAGAGAAGGCCTACGGCACAGCGCGCGTCAGCGAGCGCCACCGTCACCGCTTTGAGTTCAACAATGACTACCGCGACCGCTTCGAGTGCGCCGGCATGAAATGTGTGGGCGAGAATCCCGCCACTCACCTCGTGGAGGTAGTGGAGCTCCCTGACCACCGCTGGTATATCGGCACGCAGTATCATCCCGAATACTCCGCGACGGTATTGAGTCCCCACCCCCTATTCCTCGACTTCATAAAAGCCGCCGTGGCTTATCACAACGAAAAGAAATAAGAAATACCATAATAAGAAAAAACACTTCACATCCTAAAAGCAATGGATAAAAACACCCTTATCGGTCTCCTGCTGATGGCAGCCGTGATATTCGGCTTCTCCTATCTCAACCGCCCCTCGGCCGAAGAGCTTGAGCGGCAGCGCCAGGAGCAACTTGCCATGCAGGAAGCCGAAAATCAAGTGGCCGCATCGTCCGGTCTTCTCACTATCGACTCTGTCAATGCCGCCGAGACGGCGACTATCATCAACACCGTGCGCGAGCTCGGCGTCGCTGACTCCGCCGGCACCCGCGCCCTCAATGTGCGTGACCTTCATCTGACCCTCTCTGCCGACGGCACTCTGGGCGGATACGTGAAAGCCGGCGACACACAGGTGCCCGTGACTGACCTTACGGCCAACCGCTGGAGCGAGCTCAAGCCCTCGGTAGCTAAGTTGGCTGTGGATAATCTGCGCAACGGCTTGCGCGATGCCGCCAAGTATCGCGGCTTTGCCCGCTACCTCGCCGGTGACTCCACCACCATCGAGCTTGCCAATGACAAGATACGCCTCGAAATCGCCAACAAGGGCGGCGTGATCTCCCGCGCCACGCTCCGCGACTATGAGAGCTATGACTCCACTGCGCTCACCCTCCTCTCGCCCGAGACTGACTCTTACGGCTTCACACTCACATCGTCGACACAGCGATTTGACACCCGCGAGTTCTACTTCACCCCCGTGCAGCTCAACGACTCCACCGTGGAAATGAGCCTCGACCTGGGCGACGGTGCCGTATGGGCGCTCCGCTACACACTCCTCCCGGGCAGCTACCTTGTGAAACTCGACGTGCTCCAGAAGGGCATGACCGCTATCATCCCCTCGTCAGTCGCCACCATGGAATTTGCATGGAACGAGAAGATGCGCCGCAACGAGGCCGGTCGCGTATTTGAGCAGCGCAACTCGGGTCTCTTCTACATGTTTATCGACGGCGACGTCGACAATCTCTCCGAAAACTCCAGTAAGGAAAAGGAGTTTACCGACAAGATCAAGTGGATCGGCTATAAGAACCAGTTCTTCTCGGCTATCATGATGGCTCGCACCAACTTCAACTCGGCCAACCTC
Source organism: uncultured Staphylococcus sp. (assembly GCA_964477665.1). Classification (GTDB taxonomy): domain Bacteria; phylum Bacteroidota; class Bacteroidia; order Bacteroidales; family Muribaculaceae; genus Duncaniella. Next base: position 12,041 of record CAYZFG010000066.1, on the reverse strand, counting down.
CGCTCCACCATCCTCGACGACAATGAAGAGTATATCAAAGACCTCACCTCAGAGCTCACGATGGACTACTCCCCCGCGCTGGCCAATCCCGCCTCGTTCACCTTCTATCTCGGCCCCAACCTCTACCCGCTCATGAGCCGCGTAAGCGAGGAAGTATATCCCGGTGAAGACATGCACCTTACCAAGGTGATACCTTTAGGCTGGCCCATCTTCCGCTGGATCAATACCCTCATCGTCATCCCCGTCTTCACATTCCTGGGCAAGTATATCGCCAACTACGGTATCATCATCCTCCTGCTCACCATCTTCATCAAGCTCATCCTCTTCCCATTCACCTACAAGAGCTACCTCTCGCAGGCCAAGATGCGCCTCCTCACCCCCGAGATCAACGCCATCAACGAGAAATATCCCGGCAACGAAAATGCCATGAAGCGCCAGCAGGAGACCATGGCTCTCTACTCACGAGCCGGAGCCAACCCGCTGTCGGGCTGTCTGCCCATGCTGCTGCAGATGCCTATACTTGTGGCAATGTTCAGCTTCTTCCCCTCAGCCATAGAGCTGCGCGGCGAGCACTTCCTGTGGGCCAAAGATCTCTCCGCCCCCGATGCCATCATCTCATGGCACACCCACATCCCCTTCATCTCATCGACCTTCGGCAACCACATCTCGCTCTTCTGCCTCTTGATGACCGTAACCAATATCGTCTACACCAAGATCAACATGGCCAGCCAGCCCTCGCAGTCGAGCATGCCGGGTATGAAGTGGATGATGTATCTCATGCCACTGATGTTCCTCTTCATCTTCAATAACTACGCAGCCGGCTTGAGCTACTACTACTTCCTCTCGCTCCTCATCACCATCCTTCAGACCTACATCATGCGCCGCTTCGTATCTGAAGACAAGATGCGCGCCCAGATGGCTGAGAATGCCCGCAAGCCCAAGAAAAAATCGGGCTGGATAGCACGTCTCGAAGAAGCCCAGCGCCAGCAGCAGGCCGCCCTCCGCGAACAGCAGAAAAAGAACAAGCGCCGCTAATCACCGCGCCCATTCTCCCCCATATCCGCACCCGCCGCCGTCAAACCAGGCAACGGGTGCGGAAGTTTTTTTTGCATAATAGTTGTAGTGACGTCGCTGTGCGAAGCCCATGGAGCGGGGGTCGCGCCCCCCGCCGCAGAGTAATCGGCTTGCCGCTTCGTTATACGAAGACTACGGCGATGAATTGTGCGTCGGTCGTAGGGACGTCGCTGTGCGACGTTTCCAGAAAGTGCAATAAGCTATTATTTTGTCCTGCAACAAGTTACCATCGGTTCTTCCTCCAAACCTCGCTCCGCGATCATCCTTTACCCCAAAATTGAATATCTAAAAAGGCGCCCGGTTGCTCTCACTTGTGGATAAAGAATAGTCGCTGTGCGCAGCCTATGGAGCGGGGGTCGCCGACCCCCGCCGCCGCGACCACGGCGATAGATGGTGCGCCCGGTGTAGGGGCAAAAACTATTATTCTGTTATGCAGAAAGTTACCATCGTCGCTTCCCGGAAACGTCGCACAGCGACGTCCCTACGAGTGGCGAGATGATCACAAGAGATTTTTATATGTCAGCATTTCCATCGGCCCAAGCAATTGAGATTTTTTGCCCGATTTCTTTGTATTTATCAAATTATTCTCTAATTTTGTAATTGTCACCATAGAGAATATTAACCCCGATTTTTGGCTATAATTATCACTATAATGATATATACAAATAAGTCATTACCCACCGCCGATGTTTTGCGTAATCTCGGGATGCGGTTCAGGGATTACAGGATGCGCATGCGCATGACACGCAAGGATGTTTCAATAGCGGCAGGCATAGGCATGACCACATTATATAAGTTTGAGTCAGGCAACATGACCGACATCTCCTTCAGCACCCTGCTGCGCCTGCTGCGTGTATTAGGCCTGAGCGACAACTGGGAAGCCATCATCCCCGAGCTCCCCGCATCGCCCTACCTCTACAATGACAAACTAAAAAAAATGCAACGTGTAAGGCATAGCTCGTAACTTCTAACTTCTTTTCAAGTGAAACTTCTCAAAGTAAATCTCTGGGGCAAGGAAATAGGTCGTCTCGCCTGGGATGACAGTCTCCGTCGCGCCTACTTCAGTTACAGTACAGATAACGGAACGGAAATACCCGACATCGCGCCGCTTATTTCTCCCGCCCGATCACGTAATATAAATATCCCGGTGCTTGGCGACGATTCCCCCTTATATCAGGGACTTCCACCGTTTATAGCCGACTCCCTGCCCGACTCGTGGGGCAATACCCTGTTTGACAAATGGGCTAAAAGCAGCAAGATACCCCGCAACAAGATTACCCCGCTTCATAAGTTGATGTTTATAGGCAAGCGAGGCATGGGCGCTCTTGAATATGAGCCGTGTGCATCAGATCTCAGCCACTCGCGGGGCATTGACTTAAAGTCGCTGTATGACATGTCGTTAAGTATTCTTGCCGATAGAGATAGGGCTGTATTGAGCGCCGATGAGCAGCTTACTCTGCAAGCTCTGCTGTCAGTAGGCACTTCAGCGGGTGGGCGGCAGATGAAGGCTATAATCGCGATAGATAACGCAACCGGAGAAATACGCTCAGGCCAGACTGACCTCCCTGCGGGATTTGAGCATTATATCCTGAAATTCGGCGACGACGCTCGGCCCATGGCTGAGATCGAAGCGGCATACTATCGTATGGCTGTAGAGGCGGGCATTGATATGGAGGAAAGCCGATTACTGACCATTCAGGGACAGAACCACTTCTTGACAAAGAGATTTGACCGCCGCGACGGTCGAAAGATACACATGCAGACTCTCGCGGCCATCAATCCCGAAGCACGAAGCTATGAGGATCTGATATTTACATGCAGGGAGCTCGGTATCGCCGAGGCTGAAATACGTCAGATCTTTGCAAGAATGGTATTTAATGTGATGGCCGGTAATACCGATGACCATAACAAAAACTTTTCATTTCTTCTCGAAGAAAACGGCAAGTGGCGCATCGCCCCGGCTTATGACATTACGTTTATTTTCAACCCTTACGGCACCGGGCCGAATATCGAACGCCGCCTGAGTGTAGGAGGTAAGACCTCCGAAATATCGAAATCTGACCTGATGGATTTTGCCCGACGAAACGACATAAGGAATCCTTCAGAAATCATTGACCGTACAGCCGGTGCGATTAAGGAATTCTACAGGTTAGCTGAAGAAAACGGCGTGACTCAGCCATGGCGAGGAATAATCCAAAAGGCCCTTGACGCCACTCTTGCCCTCTATGGTTATGCGAAAGAGCATGATGATTCATCTTCTGCTTTTACCGACATGCACGGACGAGCCATTACCGGATTTTCCGTCTCAGTCAACACTAAAGGATACTACGAAGTGACAGCATTTATCGACGGCCGCCGGCATCGCCGGTTCATTAGCCCCGACTCCCCATTATACGATACGATAAGTCGGCAACCGCCCCGCGAACTGATCGAATCTTTATTCCCACCTGAAGCTGGCGTCGCCGGGTAGATTTGGCGGAATGGGGGAAAAATAGTAAATTTGTGAACGCGATTTAAATCTATAGATTCCTTATGAAAAAGTATATGATGGCCATGGCGGCTTGCGCGTGGCTGTTTAGCGCTTGCAGCGACGATACCAAGTCAGAACCTGATCCCGTGGTGCCCGACCCCGATCCGGTCGAGGAGCCCCGCCAGGCCAATACGTGGATATTCAATGACGGCGAGGCGGTCGAAGCCGGTTCGGTTGTGATATATGAGGCCGACGGAGAGGTTACCGCTCTGTTTTCGAGCGTGAAAGGCCTCACCACAGCGCAGGAATTTGACCTCGCCACTGATTACACCGAAATCACCTTCCCCATCTCGGCCATCGGCTCGGAAATAGACCTTACCTCGCTAAGCGCCGAGGAGGGCTCAACCTACGTCATGAGTCGCATGCCGGAATTCGGTAAGAAATACGGCCTGCTCATCGACGGCAGCGAGCAAGTGATTTCGCAAGGCTCGCTCTCGTCGTCGCTGGAGGATGACGAGTTGACCGTCTACTGCTCCTTCACCACCCTTGCTACCGAAATAAGTTTTGACGTATACCTGCGCGCCCGCGTAGTAAAGGACGATGATGACCAGGCTATCAAGGGCAGTGAATATGAGTATGCCATAAAGAGCCGCGACATATCGGGCGACGGCTCGTTTCGCTCGGCATTTTATCTGCGCGACGGTAGCTGGACTCTTTCATATTCAGCCTCGCGCCTTAGCAGCTATCTCCAGATAGGCGACAATACTTATGTGGAAATATTCGTGGGCGACGACGAGCTCGGCGAGGGCAAGGTGCTGAATATTGCTGACACAGCCATTCCATTCTCATTCAAGCTCGTATGCATCGACCGCAACACGGGCGAGACCGTCACCTCCAAGGTCGACAACTCCGACCGTGACGACGCCGCGGGCTCCATCACGCTCAAGCGCAACAGCCGCGGACTGTATGACGTGCAGTATGACCTCTCGCTTAAGTCAGGCGATGTCACCGCCAAGGGCGTGTATGCCGATGCCCTGCAGCCCCGCAACATGATCTACACCGGTGGCGTGGGCAACGTGGCGCAGATACGCTCCGTCACTCTCGACCTCTCCGGTGACCCTTGCGTGCTCTACCTCTCGTCGCAGAGCGGCACCGCCGGACCCGGCAACTACGATGTGAAGTGTGAAGTGCCCGCCAGCGAGTGGCGCTATGACTGGTTCATGTCGTTCAGCGGTCAGGATGCAAGCGTAGTGTGGGCCGACGGCATCCGTTATGACAAGACAACCTCCTCTACCACCCCGGTATTTGGCGGCAACTGGAAAGTGACCGCTCCGGTGGCCGGAGTATCGGAATGCACGGTAATGCTCTTCGGCTCCCTCTCGTGCTACGCCTACTATTACGGCCCGGTCAATGTGATAAAGTAATAAACCGCCGATTTTTTGTAACTTTGCAAGATAATAAGCCTCATCTCCGTTACATATATACGATACAATAACGAAAAAATCATTACCACGCTTTATGAAAAGATACATGTTGATACTTGCCTGTGTGGTTATAGCCGCTTTAGGCATATCCATGAGCGCGCAGGCTCCCGCGTCGCCCATCTCGTGGCGCATGACAGTGAAAATGACTTCCCCCACTGAAGGCGTAGTCACACTCAAGGCCACCGTGGCTCCCGGCTGGCATCTCTACTCTACCACGCTCCCGTCGAGCGACGGGCCGCGCCCCACTACCATCACATTTTCCCATCCGGCCTCGATGAAGTTCACTTCGCCGCTCAAGGCCTCGGTGGCTGTGGTGGAAAAAGATGATCCGATGTTTGGCGTCAAGCTCGCCTGGTGGGATCAGGACGTGACACTTACCCGCACGTTCACCACCTCAGCCCCCGACGCTCCCGGTAAGGTCGACGTGAAAATCTCCTTTATGGGCTGCAACGACGAGACTTGCCTTCCGCCGGCTACCGTAGAACTCTCACGAACCGCTAAACCTTACGAGAAATGAACCGTATCCTGAAAGCTTTTACGCTGATACTTATGGCAGTGCTGTCGCTCGACGCGGCGGCACAGCTTGTCAATCCCATCCGCTGGACTTCAAAGGTCACCAAGGAGAGCGACAGCTCGGCCGAACTGGTATTTCACGCCTCGGTCGACAAGGGCTGGCATCTCTATGGCATGACGCTGCCCGACGGCGGTCCGCGCCCCACACATTTTGAATATACCACGCTCAAAGGTTGCCGACTCGACGGCAGCGTGACCCCCTCGGTAGCGCCCATCAAGAAGGTCGACATGGTATTTCACCTCGAACTCTCGTGGTGGGAAAGCGACGTGACCTTCACTCAGAAAATCATTATCACTGACCCTGAATCATGGCATGTGGCCGGCTACATATCATTCCAGGGCTGCGACGACAGCGCTTGCATGGCTCCTACGAAAGAAAAATTTGACTTCGCAGGTCATGCCGCCGCTCCCGCCGAGGAGACTCCCGCCGAGACTGCCGCTCCGGCTGTGGTAAGCAACAGTTCGGCTTCAGCCATAGATGAAGCCGCGTGGTGGGCACCCGTGACCCTTCCCAAGGCCGGCGACACTGATCCCACCGCCTCGGGCGACCTTTCGGGCAGCTCCATGTGGTACATATTCTTCTGGGGATTCATGGGCGGCCTGCTCGCACTGATGACTCCCTGCGTGTGGCCCATGATACCTCTCACCGTAAGTTTCTTCCTGAAGAAGACTTCATCGCGCTCCCGCTCGATACGCGACGCCGCTATCTACGGTGCCTCGATCATAGTGATTTACCTTGTGCTCGGCCTTGCCATCACGCTTATATTCGGCGCGAGCAAGCTCAATGAACTGTCGACCAACGCCGTATTCAATCTTCTCTTCTTCGCCCTGCTGGTAGTGTTTGCCATCTCGTTCTTCGGAGCATTTGACATCACGCTGCCCTCGAAGTGGAGCAACTCTATGGACGGCGCCGTGGAGCGTACCAGCGGCGTGCTCAGCATATTCTTCATGGCCTTTACGCTGGCTCTCGTGTCATTCTCCTGCACCGGCCCCATCATAGGCACGCTGCTCGTGGAGGCTGCTTCGATGAATGATATTACCGGTCCGGCCGTGGGAATGGGTGCTTTCGCCCTGGCTCTGGCCATACCGTTCACCCTCTTTGCCATCTTCCCCTCGTGGCTTAAGAGCATGCCCCGCTCGGGCGGCTGGCTCAACTCGGTAAAGGTGGTGCTCGGCTTCCTCGAACTCGCGCTTTCGCTCAAGTTCCTCTCCGTGGCCGACCTCGCTTATGGCTGGGGAATCCTCGACCGCGAGGTATTCATCTCGCTCTGGGTGGTGATATTCGTGCTGCTCGGCCTCTACCTGCTCGGCAAGCTGCGTTTCAGCCACGACTCGCCCATCGAGCATGTGTCGCTCCCCCGCTTCTTCCTCGCCCTGGCATCGCTCAGCTTCGCCGTGTATCTCGTGCCCGGCCTGTGGGGCGCACCGCTGAAGGGTGTAAGTGCATTTGTGCCGCCGCTCTATACTCAAGACCTCAACCTCTACGCCGGCGGCCAGTTCCGCGAGTTCAGCGACTATGACGAGGGTATGCGCTTCGCCGCGCAAAACAATCGCCCCGTACTCATCGACTTCTCAGGCCACGGCTGTGTCAACTGCCGCAAGATGGAGGGTGCCGTATTTGACACTCAGGAAGTAAGCGGCATCATCCGCGAGAACTTCGTGCTCATCAAGCTCATGGTCGACGAGCGCCGCGACCTTCCGCAGCCCGTCACCGTGGAGGAAAATGGCCGCAAGATCACCCTCGAAACCGTGGGCGAGAAGTGGAGCTACCTCCAGCGTAATAAGTTTGGCGCCAATACCCAGCCTTTCTACGTGATACTCGATAACCAGGGTCAACCCCTGAATCATGCTTATTCCTACGACGAGAATGTAGCCAAGTTTGTCGACTGGCTCCAGACCGGCGTGGACAATTATCTGAAGAAATGAAATCCCGACAGGAAAAAATCGAAGCCCTCGGCCGCGTAATCGACACGCTCGACATCCTCCGCGTGAAGTGCCCCTGGGATGCCAAGCAGACCAATGAGTCGCTGCGCCCCAACACCATCGAGGAGGTCTACGAGCTCTGTGACGCGCTCATCGCCGAGGACAACGCCAATATACGCAAGGAGCTCGGCGACGTGCTCCTCCACGTGCTTTTCTACGCCAAAATAGGCGAGGAGAGCGGCGCTTTTGACATCGCCGATGTGGCCGATGCGCTCAACGACAAACTGATATTCCGCCACCCCCACGTATTCGGCGAGACAAAGGTCGACTCCACCGACGAAGTGCTCCAGAACTGGGAGCAGCTCAAGCTCAAGGAGAAAGGGGGCAACCGCTCAGTGCTTGCCGGCGTGCCCAAGGCTCTGCCCGCCATGATCAAGGCCGACCGCATACAGGAGAAAGCCGCCAACGTGGGCTTTGACTGGACCTCGCGCGAGCAGGTGTGGGACAAGGTGAAGGAGGAGGTGGATGAGTTTGCTCAGGCCGCCCGCTCAGGCTCTGCGGCCGATATGGAGGAGGAGATGGGCGATGTGCTTTTCAGCATCATCAATGCCGCCCGGCTCTACCATATCAATCCCGAGAATGCTCTGGAGAAGACCAACCGCAAGTTTATATCCCGCTTCAACCATATAGAGCGCCGCGCCGCCGAGCTCGGCACTCATCTCAGCGACATGACTCTCGAACAGATGGATGCGCTGTGGAATGAAGCAAAGGATATCGAGAAAAATAATCAGCCGTCATGACCGGACGCAACGTGATACTCCGCCTCGTGCTGGCCGTGGCTGCGCTCGTCACCGTGGCCTGCGCCGCCCACAGCCGCGTGGTGCGCGGTTATAAGTCGGCTCCCGCAGGTACTTCGGAGCCGGTGGAGTTTGCCGTCGACAGCATAGACTTCCGCAAGGATCTCACCCGCGTCTACGGCCGCCTCATCGGTAAGCCTCATACATCCAACCGCATCGACGACGCCACGCTCCTCACCCCTGCCGGTGCTTACGAGGCTACCGACATCGACGGCGTGGACTTCCGCCGATATTTCCAGTGGGAGGACGATGGCGTGATTCTACTTGAGATAGACTTCCCCCGCAGCAAGAATCCCCGCGCCATCGAGTTTGTGACCGTGCGCGGCAAGGCAACCGTTAATATAGCTCCCGCTCCATGATAGTATGCATCACCGAGAAACCGTCGGTGGCCCGCGACATCGCCTCGATTCTCGGCGCCACGGCCGACCGCCGCGGATTCTACGAGGGCAACGGCTATTGCGTCACGTGGACATTTGGCCACCTGTGCACGCTTAAGGAGCCGGCTGACTATACCGAGGCCTGGAAGCGATGGTCGCTCGGTGTACTGCCGATGCTCCCGGCTAAATTCGGCATCAAGCTGATAGATATTGAAAATTACAAGCGCCAGTTTGCGGTGATAGAAAAGCTCGTGGCCACGGCCGACATGGTCATCAACTGTGGTGATGCCGGGCAGGAGGGCGAACTCATCCAGCGGTGGGTGATGCAGAAAGCCGGAGTGAAATGCCCCGTGGAGCGACTGTGGATTTCCTCGCTTACCGACGAGTCGATACGCGAGGGCTTCAGCCACCTGCGCCCCGAGGCCGACTTCAACAATCTCTACCACGCCGGACTCTCCCGCGCCATAGGCGACTGGATATTGGGCCTTAACGCTACCCGATTATACACGCTTAAGTACTCCGTCCCCGGCTCTGTGCTTTCGATAGGCCGCGTGCAGACCCCTACCCTCGCGCTTGTGGTGAAGCGCCATCAGGAGATAGCCAATTTCAAGCCCGAGGATTACTGGGAGCTGAAAACCGTGTATCGCGACACTACTTTCAACGCCACTTCAGGCCGATTCTCCACCGAGCAGGCAGCCGCAGAAGCACTCGCCGCAATTACCGATAAGCCGCTCACTATCACTGATGTCACCGAAAAGAAAGGCACGGAGGCTCCGCCGCGACTCTTTGACCTTACGTCGCTGCAGGTGGAGTGTAACCGCAAGTGGGGCTGGAGCGCTGAGGAGACGTTAAGACTGATCCAGACGCTCTACGAGAAGAAGGTCACCACTTATCCGCGCGTCGACACCACTTACCTCTCTGACGACATCTACCCCAAGATTCCCGATATACTCCGCAGCATGACCCCTTACGCGGCGCTGACCGCCCCGGTGCTTGCCGCCAAAATACCCAAGTCCAAAAAGGTATTTGACAACTCCAAGGTCACTGACCACCACGCCATTATCCCCACTGGTCAGTCGCCCAAGGTGCTTGTGGGCGAGGAGCGAAAGCTGTATCACCTTATAGCTCTGCGGTTTATCGCGGCGTTTTACCCTGACTGCCGGTTCCTCTCCACTACGGTCGACGCCCGGGTGGAGAAAGTGCCGTTCCGCGCTACGGGTAAGGTGATCACATTCCCCGGCTGGCGCGACGTGTATGGCAAGAATAATGATGCGCAGGAGTCGGATGATGCCATTCTCCCCGAGTTCACCGTGGGAGAGAGCGGTCCTCACGAGCCTTCGCTGCTTAAGAAAACCACTCAGCCGCCCAAGTATTATACCGAGGGCACGCTGCTGCGCGCCATGGAAGGTGCCGGTAAGACTGTCGACGATGAGGAGCTGCGCGAGGCAATGAAGGAAAATGGCATAGGCCGCCCTTCTACCCGCGCTGCGATTATCGAGACGCTCTTCAAGCGCCGCTATATAGTAAGAAACCGCAAGTCAATCGACGCTACTCAGGCCGGTATCGACCTGATAGCTACTATCAAAGACGAACTGCTGAAAAGCGCCAAGATGACCGGTATCTGGGAAAACAAGCTGCGCCGCATAGAGCGAGGCGATTACTCGGCTTCAGCGTTTATCGACGAGCTTAAGGTGCAGATTTCCGATATTGTTATAAATGTGATGAGCGACAATTCCGGCTCGCGCATCATAGTCGACAATGAGGAAAAGAAGCCTGAAACCAAGAAGAAAAGCGAGCCGGCCGATGGCGGCGGTGAAAAGAAGAAACGCGCTACCCGCACCACCCGCCTCGACCAGATTCCTTGCCCCGAGTGCGGTCAGGGCCACATATTGAAGGGTCGCACGGCCTACGGTTGCAGCCGCTTCCGTGAGGGCTGCGCCATGCGCCTCGACTTCGCCACATATTCGCCCGACCTCACCCCGGCCAAACTCAAGAAACAGATCTCCTCTCAATATAAGAAACAATGAACTCCATCGTCCAGACCGTCATCACAGGAGCTATCCTGCTCGCCGCCGTAATATATGTGGTGGTGAGAATCGTGCGCCGCAAGAGCGCATCGTCATGCTCTGACTGTGACGGCTGCCCTCTGATGGAAAAATGTGACAAACCCCGTAACACCCGCCACTCATGAACACTCCAGCTTCCCCCCGCCGTATCCTCTTCGTTTGCCTCGGAAATATATGCCGCTCCCCGGCGGCCGAAGGTGTGTTTCGCGACATCGTGGAGCGTCAGGGCAATCCGGCCGAATGGGTGATCGACTCAGCCGGCACGGGCGGTTATCACATAGGCGACCTGCCTGATCAGCGTATGCGCATCCACGCCCGCCGTCGCGGCTACGAGCTCACCCACCATGCACGCAAGGTATCTGAAAGGGATTTTGACGACTTTGACCTCATCATAGGCATGGACAACTCCAATGTCGCCAACCTCCGCCGCCTCGCCCCGTCGGTCGAAGCAGAAAAGAAAGTCGTGCCCATGGCCGATTTCATAGGGAAAGCCATGAGATATGACTACGTCCCTGACCCCTACTATGAGGGAGCCGAGGGATTTGAACTCGTCCTCGACCTGCTTGAGGACGGCTGCCAAAACTTGTATAATACCTTAACTAAACCTGAAGAAAAATGAGAACATTCGACGTAGTAACCCCCGTAAAAGCCGTAAATTTCGACGAACTTTCCATCGAGGAGCAGAATCTTGTGGAGATAGCCCGCGACGCCACTTACCGCTCCTACGCCCCCTACAGCCACTTCCGTGTGGGCGCCGCAATACTACTCGAAAACGGTGAGATAGTTGCCGGCTCCAATCAGGAAAACGTCGCCTTCCCCTCCGGCACCTGCGCCGAGCGCACCGCCTGCTTCTACGCCCACTCCCAGTACCCCGACGTAGCCTTCAAGACCATAGCCATCGCCGCCCGCGGAGTCGACGAGCTCCCCGTAGCGTCACCCGTAGCTCCATGCGGAGCATGCCGCCAGTCGCTCCTTGAATACGAGATGCTTGCCGGCCACGACGTAAAAGTGCTCCTCGTGGGCCGCAACGAAATCTTCACCATCCCCTCCATCAAGTCCCTCCTCCCCCTCGCCTTCACGGAATTTTGAGAGAGGAGCGACAGCTCATAACGCGCCTATGGAGCGGGGGTCGGAAAAGAATTTAGAATGAAGAATTTAGAATAGGAACGAAAATTTTCCATTTTCAATTTTAAATTTTCAATTTTCACACCCCCGCC
>CAYZFG010000065.1:0-14943 GCA_964477665.1 uncultured Staphylococcus sp. | reverse complement strand
ATCAAAAGGGAACGGGGTGAGAATCCCCGACAGTACCCGCTGCTGTAATTCCCGCTTCCTCAGCGAAGCAATGTCACAGGCATCACGTCACTGGTCAGTATCGACCGGGAAGGCGCCCGCGACAGGGATAAGTCAGAAGACCTGCCTTTCAATCTCATGAAATCGCCCACGGGACTATGGGTCAGACTTCTCACCGATCTCCCTATCCGGGGCGGCACGACGTCGATTTTTTTACTTGTGCAAGTCATTCTGATCAGTTCGGAATCAAGCTCATATCCCGTTGATATACCTAAGCAGGTATTTCGGCGGGTTTCTTGTTTCCCTAACTTATCAACTATCACAGATGACCTGCAAAAAATTACTCATATTCACATCCCTTTGTGCCCTCCAAGTCTCAGCTGCGGAGCGACCCGATACCACTTCACTTAAGCTCGATGAGGTAGTGGTTACGGCCCGAAATGTCAATAGCGACATTATCCCCGTGCAGACTCTTACAGGCGAGGAGTTGCGCCGACTCAACAGCAACAGCGTGGCCGACGCTCTTAGATTCTTCTCCGGTGTACAGGTGAAGGATTACGGAGGAGTGGGCGGAATAAAGACCGTCAACATCCGCTCGATGGGTACGAATCACACCGGCGTGGTGTATGACGGCGTGGAACTCGGCAATGCCCAGAACGGTCAGATCGACCTCGGGCAATTTTCCCTTGACAATATCGAAGGCCTCTCGCTCTACAACGGTCAGAAGAGCGAGATACTTCAGCCGGCCAAGGATTTCGGCAGTGCAGGGACGATTTATATGCGCACCCGCAAGCCTCAGTTTGACAATGGGGAGTATTATCATGCGCGCGCTACACTGCGCACCGGGTCATTTGACCTCATCAATCCTTCAGCTCTCGTAGAGTTGAGACTAAGCAGGTCAGTATCAGCCTCGCTCAGCACCGAACTCATCAATTCAAGCGGCAAATATAAGTTTCGCTACCGGCGCGTGAATCCGGCCGGCGAACTGGCCTACGATACTACTGCCGTAAGAGAAAACGGCGACATCAATGCCACGCGTATCGAGATGAATCTCTATGGTACTCTCACGTCAGGGACATGGACATTCAAGGCTTACAATTATAACTCCGAGCGCGGTGTGCCCGGTGCGATAGTCAACAATGTGTGGCGGCGCGGCGAGCGTATTTGGGATACCAATTCCTTCCTTCAGGGTAGATATACCGGCTATTTCGGTAAGTTTACTACGCTCAACAGTGTCAAATATGCCTTCTACCGCACCCACTATGTAAATAATGATGACAAGCAGGTGAAGATCGACAATCTCTATAAGCAGCGGGAAGTGTATCTGTCATCGGCCAACGAGTATGAAATCTCACGGGCGTGGCGCATATCGGCGAGCTATGATTTTATGTACAATGCACTCGACGCCGATATGTATGGATTCGTCAAGCCCGACCGCTTTTCTCAATTTCTGTCGGCTGCTACAGCCATTGACCTGAATAGACTCAAGGCACAGGCAAGTATCCTCGCGACCTTTATTCACGACCGTATAAGGGGTCAGCAAGCGCCCGATGACAAGCACGTATTCACCCCGGCCGTGTATCTTAACTTTTACCCGTTGCGAACCAAGGACTTTTCGATTCGCGCATTTTACAAGCGTTCGTTCCGCATGCCCACGTTCAACGACCTCTATTATGCCGACATGGGCAATTCCCTCCTCTCGCCCGAGCGGGTGACCCAGTACAATGCCGGACTCCTCTATGACCGCACTCGGCCGGGGAAGATAGTCAATGCGCTGAGAGTAAGTGCCGACGTTTATTATAATAATGTGAAAGACAAGATAGTGGCTTATCCCAAGGGGCAGCAATTCCGCTGGACGATGCTTAACCTCGGGCGCGTGGATATACGTGGCGTAGACCTTACGGCCATGCTTACACTTAATCCTTGCAAAGATCTCTATGTGACAGCCCGGGCCCAATACACTTACCAGCAGGCAATCGATGTCACTAACCCGGCCGACAATTACTACCGCGATCAGATACCCTACATCCCTCATCACTCCGGGGCTGCGGTGGCCAACTTGCAGTGGCGCGGATGGTGCCTTAATTACTCGTGGATCTATGTAGGGGAGAGGTATAATCAGCAGGAAAATATTAGATATAACTACACCCAGCCGTGGTATACGAGCGATGTATCAATAAGCAAGGATTTCCGCCTCGGGCGGGTGATGCTTCGCGGGCTTATCGAGATAAACAATCTTCTTTCGCAGGACTATGACGTGATTCTCAACTATCCCATGCCCAAGCGAAATTACCGGTTTACAATCACAGTGGAGATATGACGACAAGAGTATATATAATTTTACTGCTCATAATAATGGGTGCATGTCGCGAGGATGAGCTCGTGGTACCCGCTGAGTATGATATAATTGGTGACGAGCGACCGCAGAGCTATATACGCGGCCTGTATCTCGTCAACGAAGGTAACATGGGTTCCAACAAGTGCACGCTCGATTACTATGATTACATGACCGGGCTCTATACGCGCAATTTCTACGCCGAGCGTAATCCTAATGTGGTGAAGGAGCTTGGCGACGTGGGCAACGATATAGGCATCTACGGCAGCAAGCTCTATGTGGTGGTCAACTGCTCGCATAAGGTGGAGATACTTGACTCGCGCAGCGGTGTGAGGCTCGGGCAAGTGGATATACCTAATTGCCGCTATGTAAGGTTTCATCGAGGAAAGGCATACGTCAGTTCGTATGTGGGTCCCGTGCTTATCGACCCCTCTGCACCAAAGGGTGCGGTGTATGAAGTAGACACGCTCGACTTCAAGGTCACGCGCAAGGTCACAGTGGGTTATCAGCCCGAGGAGATGGAGATTGTGGACGATTATATGTATGTGGCCAACTCGGGCGGTTATCGCGCACCGCATTATGACAACACCGTCTCCGTCATCCAGATGATTGACTTCAAGCAGGTGCAGCAGATACCGGTGGGTATCAATCTCCATCGCCTGAAGAAGGACCGATACGGCAAGCTGTGGGTCACTTCGCGCGGTGACTATCAGTCAGTTCCGTTGAGGCTCTACGTGATGCAGAAGAAGCGGGGATTTAATCAGATGATAGTGACCGATACCATTCCGATAGCGTGCTCCGATATGGCTTTTTTCGGTGATTACATGTATTACTACGCCACGGAGTGGAATAATTTCAGTGCGACCAACATCATAAGCTACGGCATCATCGACGTACGCACCAAGGAGATAGTGTCAGATAACTTCATTACTGACGGCACTGAGCGGGAAATCACCATTCCCTACGGCATAGCCGTGCATCCCGAGACGGGCGACATCTTTGTGACCGATGCCAAGAACTATGTATCATCAGGCACGCTTTACTGCTTTTCTCCCGACGGACGGAAGAAGTGGAGTGTGCGCACCGGCGATATTCCCGCCCATATTACATTTTTAAGCAAATGAAAAAAATACTTTTCTATATTTCTACAGCTTTTTTAGTAGCCGGGTGCACTGATGATATATCGGTGGTAAACCTCGGCATAGATGATGTGTATTATATTCCCCGCATGACCAAGCTCCCGCTTTCCCCTTCGCTCACGGGCGAGGCGTATCGCTGGAAGGTCAACGGCGAGGCGGTCGCGACTACGTCTGATTACATCTTCCTCGCTGCCGAGGAGGGGAGGTATGAATTGACATTTGACATCATTGACCCGGCGACTCCTTATCATTTTGAATTTGAGGTAAATGTGATGCACGAGGAGGTGGAGTTTTCACCCTACATTGCGCGAGTCTATCAGTATTGTCCCGCTCCGGGCCAGTTTGTCAACGAGATGCCCCGCTTCGAGGCCGGTGATGCTTATACCTCCGTGCTCCGCAAAGTCGAGGAATCAATTTCGGGGACTAATGATATAATGATTACACTGGGCGGGTACGGCGGATATGTGACCTTCGGTTTTGACCATACGGTGATTAACGTCGAGGGCGAGAATGATTTCAGGGTGTGGGGCAACTGCTTCTATGAGGCCACTGACCCCGAACGGAAAGGCGGTTCGGCCGAGCCGGGTATCGTGATGGTGAGCCTTGACAGGAATTGCAACGGACTGCCCGATGATGAATGGTATGAACTCGCAGGCAGCGAATATTACTCTCCCGCTACCCGCCACGGCTATAAGCTCACGTATTTTCGCCCTGACCCCGATAAGAAACCCCGCCCCGACGACAGCGGCTTTATGACTGACGTTGAGTATATTCCATGGATGGATTCTGATGGAAGCGAAGGCTACATTTATAAAAACTCGTTTCACGCTCAGAGCTACTGGCCTGAGTGGATTGATGAAGACAGCCTGACATTTACCGGCACATTGCTCCCTGATAATGCGATAGATATTTCAGGTTCGGGGAGATATTGGGTGCTGTATTCTTACGATTGGGGTTACGTTGACAATCATCCCAACGAATACGAGGATCTCAATTCATTTGACATCTCCCGGGCAGTGGATGCTTTTGGTAGGAAAGTCAATTTACCCGGAGTGGATTTCGTAAGGGTTTACACAGGATTAAACCAATATTGCGGTTGGCTCGGCGAAACATCCACCGAATTATCACGTGCACAAGATCTACATTTATAACTTTAATTATCATGAACAAGAATCAACTAAACCTGCTTTCGCTTTCTATGCTCATCGCCGCGGCTCCCGGAGCTGTGGCCGGAAGCATGGAGTGTGAGCCCACGGTGCAAGGTATTCCGTATCTGAGCACTCTTCAGTATCGCGACGGTCAAAGCAAATCACCCGCCATGCGCTCTGATTTCTTCATGCCCGAGCCCGGAACGGCCGGCGGCGACATCGCATCATTCACCCTCGACAGCATCAAGAATTGGAGTGGCGAGGGCTCTAAACGCGCCGGCCTCGTGATACAGTGGAACACGGGCAAAGACAACTATGCGCTCGCTTTCGGCTACCGCTTTGAAGGGCGTCCTACCGGTATCGACATGCTTCGCTGCGTGGTGGAAAACAATCCCCAACTCTACGGCTTGTTTCAGCGCACTAATGTATCGTCGGGCAACGAGAAATTCGGTTACACCATCAACGGACTGGGCTGGGATGCCAACTGCTCCGGACTCCCCGTCAAGATTATCGACACCGGCAACGGCGATGAGGTCTACAGTTCTTTCACCGGATTCTTTGACCACCCGCGCGGCTGCAGCGAAAGCGTGAGTTATCCTGATTATGACTATGACAACTGGATAGCAGCTGACGAAGGCGATTACTGGCAAGCCGGATGGTATGTGGGTTACTGGAGCTACTGGCTCAAGGAGGGTGACAGCGGTTTCAGCTACTCGGGTACCGGTGCTTCGGGGCGCACGCTATCTGACGGGTCGTGGGACGGATGGAATTATTGCCCCGACATGAGCAGCCGCGAGTGGCTCCCGGTGCTTGCCGTTCCCTCGCTTGTGCCGGAAGGTTTCACCGAGATTTTCACTATCGACGGAATTACATATCAGCTCAAGGATGCCTACAACGCTCAGGTGATTAAAGGTGAGAAGCCTTATAGCGGAGAGGTAACTATCCCCTCAACGGTGGCGACTGCCGACGGTACTTTTACCGTTAACTCCATCGGCAATGAGGCCTTTGCGGGTACGTCAGTCACAAAAGTGACGCTGCCCGAGACGATAGGCACGGTAGGGATAAAGGCATTTGCATCCTCACAGCTCGCCGAGATTATTCTTCCCGCTGCGCTGACCGTGCTGAGAGACAGTGTATTTTATGATTGTGCAAATCTTGCCGACATTAATTTCCCTGCTGGACTGACCGAAATCCCGGCCGGAGCATTTGGAAAGACGGCTATTGCCCAACTCTCTATACCAGCGACGATTAAGACTATCCAGACCGGAGCCTTCAAGGATTGCAGTCAACTTAAGGAAATTACACTCCCGGCCGGATTGACCCAACTCTCAGCGGAAACTTTTGCCGGATGCGGTGCGGTGACTGAAGTTAATGTTTCCGCAACTTTACCTCTGGCGATAGAAGAGAGTGTCTTCTCACAATCGACTTATGATAATGCCACTCTTACCGTCCCTGACGGGTTTGAGGCTGCTTACGCTGCGGCGGCAGGCTGGGAAAATTTTGCACATGTTTCCCCAGTTATCCTGCCCGTAAACGTGGGCGACAGATTCCTTATCGACGGCGTGCCGATGCGCATCACATCCGTCAACCCCAATACCGTAACCGTAACTTACAATCACTACGATGGCGCTTTCCGAGAGACGGCCGTGCAGAATGCTAATGCAAAGCTCGCGGGCGAACTGATTGTGCCCGAGACCATTACTTATATGGGACAGGAGTTTGCCGTGACCGAAATTCAGCCTTATTCTTTTTCGGGCGCAAGATATGTCACCAAGGTCGTCCTCCCCGAAAATATCAAGGGACTTGGCGCAAATGTATTTGAAGGGTGCAGCAATCTCACTTCGGTGGTCCTTCCTAAAATTGTGACTTCTATCCCCGATGCGGCATTTGACGGCTGCTCCAAACTTGCTGAAATCATCAATCTCCCCGAGCGAGTAGATACGGTAGGAGCGTCGGCTTTCAATCAGTGCTCGAAGTTGACATCGTTTCCGTTTTTCAACGAGGGACTGAAAGTGATAGGCCGGAGTGCGTTTTCTAATTCCGGAATTACATCGTTTACTATTCCCGCCTCGGTGGATTCTATCGGTTATCAGGCTTTTGCTTATACCAAGATTACAGCCGCAGAGATTCCTGCTACCGTGACCAAGCTCGGGCAAAGCATCTTCTATCAATGCTCCTCACTCGCGCAAGCAACATTACCGGCGGGTCTCTCGGTAGTACCCAAATACACATTCTATAATTGCAAGGCTCTGACCGCAATAGAGATTCCCGAGGGCGTGACGCGAGTGGATGACGATGCTTTCTACGGTTGTGCCAAACTCGCGTCAGTGACCCTTCCCTCTACTCTGGAGGAGATAGGTAAAGAGTCATTCCGCTCCAATACCTTGCTCACCGCAATCGAATTCCCGGCTTCGCTCCGTGTAATCGGCGATAATGCGTTCTACAGCAACAAGCTCACCTCGCTCCACCTTCCTGAGGCTGTGGATTCGATAGGCAAGAATGCATTTTACGGCGGTCCGTTTACCGAAGTGACATATCCGGCCAACGTGACCCGCACCGGTGGCTATACATTCGCCGGGTGCACTTCGCTCACTAAGGCAAATCTTCCCGAGAATCTTGTGGCTCTCCCCGACGGACTTTTCAAGGGTTGCACCAAACTCGCCACTATCGATATTCCCGCGTCGTGCACGAGCATCGGGTATGAGACATTCAGCGGTTGTACTATCCTAAATATCGAGATACCCTCGCAGATCGAGAGCTTGGGTAAAAATGCTTTTTACGGTTGCAAGGCCATAGAGTCCGTAGTGATGCCGACTGCAATTTCGGTAGTTCCCGAAAACGTCTTCTACAACTGCACGTCGCTGAAGTCCATTACATTAGCTCCCGGAACCACTGCCATAGAAAAGCAAGCTTTCTACGGATGTTCGGCGCTAAAAGATGCACCGCTGCCAGAGTCGCTCGAAACTCTCGGTGCAAGTGCTTTCCGTAGTTGCACGTCGATTGAGTCCGTCACTCTTCCTGCTAATATTACCGTTGTTCCTACCTACGCTTTCGCAGGATGTTCGGCTCTTACGGAAGTTAAATTGGCCGCAGGAACGACCGACATTGAGAGCTATGCTTTCCAGAATTGTAAGAATCTCGCTGACATAGATTTTCCCTCGACTCTTACCTCTATCGGCTCTTATGCTTTTGCTAATTGCACGGCTTTCACTAAATTTGAATTTCCCGCTTCGCTTCGCGTCATAGAGGGTAGCGCGTTTCAGGGCTGTACGGGTCTGCCTGAAGTGATAGAGATTCCCGAGAATATCACTTTGCTCGGCGGTGCTGTGATTCAGGGTACTAATGTGAAGAAAGCATTCGTGCACAATCCAGATGTGACTGAAGCCAAGGACTACACATTCCGCACCGTAAGCAGCTACAGCAATCCCGTGTATTGCGACGTGGTGGTGCCTTACGGCGCAGCTGTGAAGTGCGCTGACTATACAGGCTATAAGAATGTAACTGTCCTCACCGAGCCCGAGCTTACTGATGTGAACTTCAGCAATCATCAGGTAAACGCATCGGGTGAATCTGCTTCACTTGTGGCTCAGATCGACCCGGCCTTTGAGGAAGAGTTGTCCGAGAAATTCCTTGCCGCGTGCGGTAACGGTTTTAAGGAAAATGTCATGGCTCAGATAGTTTATTCTGCGGCCGGTGCTGATAAGGCTCCGGCAAGGGTGGAAAGCGAGACGACTGAAAATGTAGCCGACGCCGCCGTAAATGCCGACGGTAACTTTGAGGCTAATCTTGAAGGGTTGAAGCCGAATACTACCTATTCTTACAAATGGCGCGTAATGGCCGGTGATAAGTCGTATGAGACTGAGCCGCAGTATTTTACCACCGATGATAGTACAACGGCAATCTCCGAAATATTTCACGCTGATGCTCCTGTTGAGGTCTATAATCTGTCAGGTGAATACCTTGGCCTGTATGATTCCATGAGTAAGGTTAAGGTGCAAGGTGTGGTGATTGTTCGTCAGAATAACAAGACCTTTAAAGTATTGGTAAAATGATGATACGTAGTGCTATTTTTTCAATAATGGCAGCATTAGAGCTCGGCGCTTTCGCCGGGTCCGGCCCCGCTACCTCCATTATCTTCATCAATGAAGACTGGTACGGACATCAAAACTCCACAATCAATATTCTTCGCCCCGACGATCCCAAGGCTGAATACTGGACATACCGCGTGATACAGGAGGCTAATCCGGGCAAGGAGCTCGGGTGTACAAATCAATACGGCGCTATTTTCGGCGACAGACTTTATCTCATTGCCAAGCAGGATAAAGATCCCGGCGCGACTGTAGCGGGAGGGCGTATTACTGTGGCTGATGCCGCTACTTTCAAGATAATAAAGCAACTTCAGCTGATTGACCCCTCGGGCGCGCAGTGCGACGGCCGGGCATTTTGCGGCGTGACTGAGTCGAAGGGTTATGTTTCGTCGAGCAACGGTATATGGATTCTCAACCTCGAAACATTAGAGATTGAGGGGCAGGTGGCAGGCTCGGCCAATCCTAATGCCGGCGGTGACACCGACAAACCCAACACTGATCCGACGGGCTCGCTCTATCTGGGGCAGTCGGGCACGATGATTCTCGCGGAGGGGAAAGTATTTGCCGTGCATCAGCAATACGGGCTACTTGTAATTGATCCGCTGACCGACGAGGTGACCGACCTGCTGGGCATGGATTGGGTGAGAGAGGCGATTGCAGAGACAACAGGCGAGCTCCTGTCCAAACTGCCCGGTATCGGTTCGACCCTCGTGCGCAGCCTCGATGGTATGCTCTGGCACTCGCTTTCAACCGACGATCAGGGACTCGGAACTGTGCTTCCATATATAGTGAGAATAGACCCCGCTACTCTTGAGCGCACTCTGATACCGATAGGCGAGGGGGAAGAGGATATTTTCGCTCCGTCCAATTCATGGTATGCCTGGACGCCTGACCCATGGTGTGCATCTTCGTTGAAAAATGAACTTTACTGGTGTGGCGGGTCCAATCGCTGGTTTTCCAAGCAGATGATCTACCGCTTCGATGTGGAGAGCGGCACAGCGAGCGTGTTTGCCGACCTGCGCGAGGATCCGGCTGACTGGAGCGTTTATGGCTGTTCGATCGGCGTAGACCCGCGCACTGATGAGGTATATGCTTCGCTGTTTCATGACTTTCAAGAGCCTACCTATATAGTGCGGCGGTACTCTCCCGAGGGTGAAAACCTTATGGATTACCCTATGATTTCGCATTACTGGTTCCCGTCGTTGCCGCTATTTACGTATACCGAGGGCGGGGATTCGGAGCTCTCTGAGGTCTCAGGTGATGAGGCAGACTATGGAATCCTCTATAATCTGCAAGGTATCCCATGCGCCGCGCCGGTGAAAGCCGGTGACTGGGGCGATGTGAGCCCCGGCGTATATATATGGAAATCACCAAGTGATGTAAAGAAGATTTTGGTAAAATAATGATCGTTCCGCCCGGATTACTTGCAATGAGAAATCCGGGCGGATTTTTGTAGCTATCCGAAAAAAGCGCCCGACTTTACCATTTGTCTCTCAACGTTTTTAGGACTGATACCAATAATTTAGCGCCGTGGCGCGTTATTAAGATATGGAATACACGGTTAAAGATTTTACGGTTTCGCTGCCGGTGGATGAATATATCAGTCGGTTTCGCGATGAGGAGTGCTTCATCAAGCGCTGTAAGGAGTGTGACAACTATGGATGCAGTTGGGCTTGCCCGCCGTTTGACTTCGACATAGAGGCGCGGTTGCGGCAATATGACCGGGTGCTTCTGATAGCAACGAAGATTGTACCCGCGCGGCCCGACATCCCGCTTAAAGAAGTGTTTCGCTTTATCCGCCCCGAGAGGGTGCGCCTCGACCGCACAGTGCTTGGGCTTGAGAAGAAGGTCGGCGGATATTACTTGGGCTTTTCCGGCACGTGTCTTTATTGCCCGGAGGGTACATGCACACGCAAGAACGGAGAGCCGTGCCGCCACCCCGAGCTCGTGCGTCCGTCGCTTGAGGCTTATGGATTCGACTTAGGCAGGACGGTAAAGGAATTGTTTGACTCTGAAATAAAATGGAGCAGCAACGGATACCTCCCCGAATATATCACACTTGTAAGCGGATTTTTCCATAATTCGAATATGGTGACGTCACTTGAAGCGATGATGGTGGAGAGCCGTTGACCTGACTATTTATGACCGTATTTCTTTTCAAAAATATCGTAATGCTCTGTTCCCCAGCGTAGCATCATGTCAATTATAGGGAGTAGTGACTCGCCGAGCTCGGTAATAGTATACTCTGACCGTGGCGGAAGCTCGGGGAATATAGTCTTTCCTACCAATCCATCTTCAACCAACTCCTTTAGCTGGATATCAAGCACTCTGGGAGTGGCTTCGGGTAGACACTTGTGGATTTCGCTCGGACGCATAGCATTGCCTGATCTTAGTTCATCAAGGATACATGATTTCCATTTCGATTCAATCAGGCTCATGGTCAATCTAAGCGGACAGTCGAGATCTACCGGTATTTTCTTTTCGTATGCCATATTCAACGTCTTTTCTTTTCATTGCAAAAATAATAAATACTCCTGAAAATCAGAATACCGAAAAATTTTTCGGTATATGAAAAATTTTTCGGTACTTGCAATAGCCAAAATACCATGCTAATTTTGCATTAAATAAAAACAATTAAAAATCTATGACATGAGAGACGAGATTAAGGAATATGAAGCAGTGGCAAAGGCTGCTGAAAAGTTTGTAAAAAGCGTAGCGGAAGGCAACAGCGAGTATGCAAAAACTCTTTTTACCGACGACGCGGTACTCTTCGGTATGCTCGACGGAGTGCTTGAGCACGGTTCGATCCGGCAGTTCTATCATAATGTTGACAGCGTGGGCGCAGGAGATAATTTCAAAGCCCGCATCGATGTCCTTGCCGTAGAAGAAACGGTGGCCGTGGTGCGTGTGCTCGAAGAAGGGTGGGGCGGTCGCATAGACTTCACCGATTTCCTCCTTCTTCTCAAACTTGATGGTGATTGGAAATGCGTAGCCAAGGCTTATAATCAGAACTCCAATACGATTAAGAAATAAGTAAGTTTCAACAATTACTTTATATCAATTTTCGGCTTGATATTGCAATCTTCAAACTCACTCATCGGTCATTATGGAACCCCATAACTCCCTCTTCGCAAGCTTGATTCTTGCGAATAACAATCACGAATCTTAATATAAACTAATTATAGAAACTTACTTAAGTCTTACAAGTTTGTGCACTACGGATGCAGGGAGGTCGCCGATAGCTGTAGTGTTTCGGAGGGCTGGAAGCATATTGGTGCCGGAGACAATTACGTGTCTCCGGCACGTTTTCGGGTTACGACGCGGGAGCCTCTCATTTGTGGGTAAAGTTTCGGAGAAGTACAAGATCTATTGTTCTGTAAAGTAGTAAGTTACTGACGGCTATTCCCGGAAGCTATATTTCATTAATCGCGCGCTGGATGAGGTCGAGGAATCGGGCGGCGTGGGCTCCGTCCATCTGGGTGTGGTGGAATTGAAACGACACCGTGAGCGTGGTCTTGAAAAAACTCCGGCGATAGCTGCCCCATATCATAAAGGGATTATTAAAGATACCGCTGTACATTCCCACAGCTCCGTCGATGTCATATTGCGCCAATGCCGACGTGCCTATCACCATGCTGTCGGTCAAGTCATGATTTTCGCAGCTCTCAGCCACCTGGCGGGTGAGGCGGAGATAGTGGGCATTGAATGTGTCAAGGTCATCGGAGTAAGGCATGTCGCAAGAGCTTACTTCACCCTGACTGTTGGCCACGATGGTATTTACGGCGAGGGTGGAATATTGGATAAGTTTGTCACCCACTGGCAACATATAAAACTCCTTGACCTGCGAAGCCGCGCGGCCTATACACCAGCACATCAGCATGTTGAATTTCATCCCGCGTCGGCGGCTCACCTTGCGCAGACGTGTCACGTCGAGCGTCTTGAAAAATGTCACCATAGGCATGGGAGCCTTCATCCACATCTCAAAGGCGTAAGCTCGCGTGGTATCTTCGGGATTAACTTCTTTCATCATGAGGTCTTTACATTAGGGTTGATCGATTTTATGAGTGCGATGAAGCCGGCCTTATCTTTGGGCGAGATTTCGAGCGGCATGGAGCTTTTCAATATCGAGCGGTCAGTGAATGTTATCGCCAGACGGTCAAATGATAGGGCGGGGGCCGACAGAAAGTCGCGCTTGGCTCGTATCTCGGCAATCTTGTCGATGGGAAACCACGTCCAGCGGAAGAAATTTCTCACGCCCAGCATATCACCGCGTATCTGATACTTCACCCCGGCAAAGATGACTGTCTCGATGACTAAAATCACCGCTGCGAGCACTATGCCCGCTACGTAATCGCCGTCAATCATCGGCCCTACAAAGCAGCAAGCCACAGAGAACACCACAACCACCGGCACCCACCAGTCAACCTTAGAACTGAACATCTTGCTTTCCATTTTTTACTTCTACTTAGAATTGTGAGAGGGGAGAACTCCCCCTTGTGAGAAGATAGCTCTTATGCATCATCATAGATTATGATGCAAAATTACACAATTTATTGCATATAGTCATTAATCAGAAATAAATATCCGGAGCCTGATGTTCTTTTTGATAAAAATTGTAAGTAACTTTGTGGAATAGTAATCAAAACATGATGGCGATATGAAATTCATAAATACAATCTTTCTAATTGTGGCGTGTATGCTCACCACCGCGGTGGCCTATGCTGAGAAAAGTTATGATATAAGTGAAACCTACGAGGTGACCGTCCCGGCACGCGGTACGAAAGCCGTGGGGAAATATGACAAGACCATCGAAGCGCAATACATATTGACCCCCACGAGAGTCGACACGGGGAAGTATGTGGTGAAGGTAAAGAAGATTGCTGACAATCTCTATCAGATCATCGACACCGACATCTGTGTCGAGACCCGCTATTGCCACGAATGGGCCTCGCATGCCACGGAGGTAGTGGTAATTTTCGAGTCAAACTATGGTTATCACCGCGGCAAAATCATTTTTTAATCCCTCCGCGCTATGAAAAGCACTGACTATTACCTCGTGTTGATTGCCGCCGGTGCAGCTATATCTTCACCCACAATACTCACCATGATTATATATCCGGCCTTTCAAGTATTTCTGCCCGAAGGAAGGATTATTCTCACCCCGCCGCTCAGGATTACTGCCACGATAGTGATGAGCATAATCGATTATGCCATCGCCTACATCCCTATCTACCACTCCGCCCTTCGCCGCCGCGTGTGGTTCAACGTCATCTGCTACATCCTTACCCTCCTGTGGTGTTGCTTCATGGGTCTCTTGTGGTATTTCGCGGCGATAGAGTAAGCGGCCGTATGGTATAGGGTATTGGTTACGCCCAAGAATCAGAAAGATTTACGATGGTTAAAAACGGGAAGTGTCGCAATATCAGGAATTTTTATTAACTTTGCGTTATGGAAACGAATAACGAAACAAAGCTTGTAATATATAAATCGCCCAATGGAGAAACTCAGTTGGACGTAACTGTTCGTGGCGATACTATCTGGCTAACGCAGCGTCAGATTGCAGAGCTTTTCGGCACGAAAGTTCCTGCTATTTCAAAGCACCTGAAGAATATATTTGAGTCAGGGGAATTAGAGCGAGACGCGACTATTTCCAAAATGGAAACAGTCGTGAATCGTGGCTTTCGTGGGTCGACTATA
This sequence comes from uncultured Staphylococcus sp., assembly GCA_964477665.1. Lineage (GTDB taxonomy): Bacteria > Bacteroidota > Bacteroidia > Bacteroidales > Muribaculaceae > Duncaniella. Next base: position 518 of record CAYZFG010000065.1, on the reverse strand, counting down.
GAGGTGGTTGATCATTATAATCTTGATGCAATTCTTTCAGTAGGCTATCGCGTAAACTCTAAGAACGCGACTGCCTTCCGCATATGGGCTAATAAGATTTTGAAGCAGTATCTCTTGCAGGGATACGCTATCAATGAGCGCGTAGCTGCGCAGAAGTACGACGAGTTGAGCCAGTTGGTGAAAGTGCTTGGACGCACTATCCGGAATCAGGAGAAACTGACCGACGATAGCCGCTCTTTGCTGGAAGTGGTGGTGGACTATACCTACGCTCTTGACACTCTTGATCGTTATGATTATCAGGAATTAAAGATTGAAGACACTACCGGCAAAGAGGCATTCCATGCCACGTATGAGAATGCGATGGAAGTTATACGCGAGTTACATGAGAAATTTGGCGGAAGCACTCTATTCGGTAACGAAAAAGACGATTCTTTCAAAAGCTCCATCGGTCAGATTTATCAGACATTTGGTGGCATCGACCTCTATCCTTCGGTAGAGGAAAAGGCTGCTATGCTGCT
>CAYZFG010000064.1:7263-15021 GCA_964477665.1 uncultured Staphylococcus sp. | reverse complement strand
TCTCAAACGGATCGCGACCCTCGCGGTCGAGCTTGTTGACGAAGATAATCACGGGAGTGCGTCGCATACGGCATACTTCCATGAGCTTGCGAGTCTGCTGCTCAACACCCTTGGCCACGTCGACTACTATGATTACACTATCGACAGCCGTGAGCGTGCGGTAAGTATCCTCGGCAAAGTCCTGGTGACCGGGAGTGTCGAGAATATTGATTTTATAGTCACCGTAATTGAAACCCATCACCGAAGTAGCCACGGAGATACCGCGCTGCTTTTCAATCTCCATCCAGTCAGATGTAGCGGTCTTCTTGATTTTATTGGACTTCACGGCACCGGCTATGTGGATAGCGCCACCGAAAAGAAGGAGCTTCTCGGTGAGGGTGGTTTTACCCGCGTCGGGGTGAGATATGATGGCAAATGTGCGTCGGCGATTGATTTCTTCGGTCAGACTCATATATAATATTGTAACAGATTTCAGATTTTTCGGGTGCAAAGGTACAAAAACCCGCCGAGACTATCAAAAAATCAAGCGGCAAAGCACCCACGTAAAGCGGCGGAAACGCCTGTGATAATTGTAAACAAGGTTCAACCGGCTCCTCTTGGTATTATCTTCGAGAACATTATTACGAAGTCGGGTAGCTTCATCACCCTTGCCTTCAGTATAATACGAAGCAGCAAGAATCATACGGCTGCAATCAATCCAGTCGACAAGCCTGCGCCGGCCGGCTTCTGTGGCAGTGCGTCGCATTTCATCGAGAGCCTTCTCCCATTTCGCGGGATTGTCGCTGAACCTTGACTCGGTGATTGAATCGGCCATAACCTCCACATTGACCGTGGGAGCACCCTTAACTACAGTGATTTTCGGGTTGCACAGCAGCAAGCGCTGACCGAGCTCTATGTCATCCCAGCCTCTCACAGCGGGATTCCATCGCCCGGCGCGGTCGAGAAGCGACCTTCTGACCACGTATCGCTGCGTAGCAAATTGACCTGTAAATACATTGAAAAACTCAGGCTTCACACCCATGAAATGGCCGCGTTTCTTCCGCCCGTCAAGCAGCGTCATCATCACGTCTTTTCCCGCAATATCTATCGAAGGGTCAGCGGCAAGGCTATCGGCAAAACTCTCCACATGGGTAGGCAGCATCACGTCATCGCTGTCGAAAAACATCACATATTCAGCAGTTGACGCATCAAGGCCGCGGTTACGAGCGGCTGCCGCTCCGGGCGCGGTCTCAGTCAACACATGCACCGTCACTCCCCTCTCTTTCATCTTTTCAGCCCAATCCCCGAGCACATCAGCAGTGGAATCAGTGGAGTTGTTATCCACAAGAATAACCCTTGCGGGAAGGAGTGTCTGCCGCTCGATACTTTGCAGAGTCTTTCCCACTATCGCAGCCCGGTTATATACAGGAATGATAAGGTCGATTAAGGGTGAAGATTTCATGTGAGAAAATTTTTGATACAAAGGTAGGCAAAAATCCGAACTAAATTCCGTATCTTTGCACAATAATTCACCACGTGAATGAAGATCTGAGTGCTATCAGATTCTATAAATCTGAATTTCAATAATATAGGTTCTAATAATACAATTTCTATGGAATGGCTTCTTAAGCTGCTCGGCCCCGGCAACATGGAACTCGCGAGTACACTGGTGCTGTACTCGTTTGTGATCGCCGCCGGTGTGTTTCTGGGCAAAATCAAGGTGGGAGGCGTTTCGCTGGGTGTCACTTTCGTGCTCTTCGTGGGCATCATAATGGGTCACTTGGGTTACGTGGTCAATCCCGAAGTGCTTAAATTTGTCAGAGAGTTCGGTCTTATCCTGTTTATTTTCTCGATCGGTCTGCAGGTAGGTCCTGGTTTCTTCTCGTCGTTTAAGCAGGGAGGTGTGCTACTCAATATGCTTGCAGTGCTGATCATCCTCCTCAACGTGGCTATTGTGCTCATAATCTTCTACGTCGACGGCAATACCATGATCACAGCCCTTGTGGGTGTGATGTCAGGTGCCGTGACCAACACCCCGGGTCTCGCCGCCGCGCAGCAGACTGCCGGCACACCCGAGGCTATCAACCTTATGGCCATGGGTTATGCCGCTGCTTATCCCTTAGGTGTGATCGGTATCATCCTGTCAATGTTTGTAATCAAGTTCCTCTTCAAGATTAAGCCCGAGGAGGAAGTGGCTGCCATCAATCAGGAGGCCGAGAATTCCACAAGCAAACCGCTTATTCTTTCATTTGAAGTCACCAATCCCCTCATCGACGGCAAGACGCTCCACGAGCTCCACGAGATACTCGACTGCGACTTCGTGGTGAGCCGACGCATGGGTGCCGACGGCAAGGTGGAGATTCCTACGTCGAAAACCGAAGTGCATGTGGGCGACAAACTCTACGTGGTGCTTTCAGCTTCGGCCGAAGTGCGCTTCCAGGGTGTGGTAGGTAATGAAATCAAGATGGACTGGGAAGAGGTGCAGAGCGAAGTTTTCTCGCGCCGCATCGTCATCACTCAGAATAAATATAACGGTGTTCGCCTCGGTGCCCTCCGCCTCCACACGGCCTACAGCCTCAACTGCACACGCGTCAACCGCTCGGGTGTGGATCTTCTCGCGTCGCCCAACCTCCGCCTGCAGGTGGGTGACCGCCTTACAGTAGTGGGTGACCTCAACGATATAGAGCGTCTGGGCGTGCGTCTGGGTAACTCGATGAAGCGCCTTGACCACCCCAACCTTATCACTATCTTCGTGGGTATACTCTTCGGTATCATCCTCGGCTCGATCAACGTAGGTTTCGGTATGAAACTCGGTCTGGCCGGCGGTCCTCTCGTGGCTGCAATCCTCATGAGCCGCTTCGGTTATAAGTTTAAGCTTGTCACCTACACTTCATCGTCGGCTTCGCTCATGCTTCGCGAACTTGGCATCTGCCTCTTCCTTGCCTCGGTAGGAATATCGTCGGGTAAGGATTTTGCCGCCACGGTATTCAACACCACCGGTATGTGGTGGGTAATCTGGGGCTTCATCATCACTTTCGTGCCCCTGCTTATCGTGGGCTGCATAGCGCGCGGCGTATACAAGATCAACTATCTCACCATCATGGGTCTGGTATCGGGCGGATGCACCGATCCCCCTGCCCTCGCTTACGCCAACGGCGCCACTGGCAGCGACGCTCCCGCAGTAGCCTACTCAACCGTATACCCGCTCACAATGTTCTTGCGCGTGGTTGCGGCACAGGCATTGATACTGTGTTTCTTCTGACAATCTTTTCATTTCAACATCACTGCCGACGGGTCGCTTTCTACGGGAAAGGACCCGTCGGTATTTTCTAAGACCGACATGAAATACTCCCTCACACTTCAGAAACTCAAGCCGTGGATGCTTCCTATAGCCATGCTCGGGGGCATAGTATTCCACTCCTTCATGGAAAAGGTGGAATTCATCGCGCCTTACCTGATATTTCTGATGCTATACATTACATTTTGCAAGGCCAATTTCCACCAACTGCGTCTGACCCGCATGTCGCTGTTGCTTCTATTGGTGCAGATACCGGGCTCAGTGGCGGCATATTACATCTTCCTTCCACTCGGCACTGATGTAGCTCAGGGTGCATTTATATGCGTATTCTGCCCCACGGCCACGGCAGCTCCTGTAATCACCGCCATGCTCGGAGGAAGCATTTCGGCCCTCATTGCCTACTCGATAATCTCAAATATTTCGGTTGCGGTACTCGCTCCCGTGCTGTTCACTTTTCTCGGCAACGGAGCCGAAATGGATTTTCTCGACTCGGTGCTGACAATTTCGGCCAAGGTAATTCCCCTCATACTTCTGCCATTGGCGGCAGCGATTATCACCGGCCGCATTTCGCCTCGCACCCGCAAGGCTATCGCCACTCACCAGCAGTTGTCGTTTTACATCTGGGCGGTGTCGCTGTTTATCGTGGTGGGTCGCGCGGTGACTTTCGTGATGGCCGAACCGATCGAGATGGCTTCGCGCATGATATTGATAGCTATAGTGGCCGGGGTGATGTGCGCGTGTCAGTTTTACGTGGGGCGACGTATCGGCAATGCGTGTGGCGACAAGATAGCCGGCGCGCAGGGACTCGGGCAGAAAAATACAGTGCTCGCGATATGGATGGCTCTATCGTATCTCAATCCCATTTCGTCGGTAGGTCCGGCTGCTTATATCGCCTGGCAGAATACTATCAACTCGCTCCAACTCTATTTTCACGCCAAGCGGGAAACAAAACGCGATTAAAGGTGTTATAAGAATATAACGATCACTTTTTGACTATGGAGCAGACAATGTTTGAAACCCTGATGAGCCTCCCGCTGTTTAACGGCGTGAGCTATAATCGATTATCGGAAATCGTAGGCAATACCCGCCTTGCGTTTCTGAAATATCTTCAGGGCGAGACATTGGTGTTCCTCGACGATGCGTGTGACTCGCTAAAGTTTATCATTTCGGGTAAAGTGAAGATGACCGTATCGACCCACGACGAGAAGTTTACCGTCACGTCCACGCTCGAAGCACCGTCGGTAATCATGCCCGAGTATCTCTTTGGTCGCTCCACGGTCTATCCCTGCCGCGTCACTGCGATGGATACGGTATCGGTAATGCAGATCAGCAAGGCCGATTTCACAAGGCTGCTTTCTACGGATGAGGTATTTCTGTTCAATTACCTTAATCAGGTATCGAGCTCGGCTCAGAAGAGTGTTCAGGGTGTGCTGGCGCTTACTTCCGGTTCGCTTGAGGAGCGTATTGCGTTCTGGATTCTCGCCCTTACGCAGCGCGACAGCAGCGACATAGTATTATCGTGCCGTCAGAGAGATTTCTGCGCCGTGTTCGGAGTGCCCCGCTCAAGCATGATAGCCGCGCTTGATCACTTGCAGTCACTCGGTTACATCGACTATACGCCCGTATCGATAAAGGTAAAGTCGCGCCGCGACATGGCCTCGCTCCTCATTCATTCACGCGACTGATAAGCTCGCATGGTCAATAAAATTTGATTTTTATTACCCCGAAAAGGACGTATAATTTGGAAAATTGAAAGTTTGTTATTAAATTTGCAATGTTTTAGGAAAAAGCATCGCTTTTTAATTCTCACGTTTAACACCTTACTTTCTCTCCACCATTTCATTAAATCAGAAACCGGCAGCATGTCGCATCGATTCAATATCGTCGCCGCTACTGACAGGTCTTATTTAGCGGGATTTATTATGCCCGGCAATCTCACTCTCTTTAACTTTTTGGAAATCCCCGCCGCAATCTGAATTGCATTTTTTCGGTTTATTCCGGCGGCTGATTCTCTGAATCAGAGTACTTTAGAATTTTATTCATCCATAACCGTCAATAATAATAACGTCAATTATTTAATTGCTACATATATCATAACTGTATGTTATCAATAGATGAACTGAATACCATGGCTCCTGAAAAGCTGCGCGAAGTGGCTGAGTCAATGGGTCTGAAAAAAATCGATACTTCCGACACGGAAGCGCTCGTATACCGCATACTCGACCGTCAGGCCGATGACAAAGCCGCCAACGCTTCAGCCGAGAAGCGCAAGCGCGCTCCCAAGGATAAAAATAATGACAATGCACAGCCCGAGCAGCAGCCAAAGCGTCGCGGCCGTAAGCCTAAAAAAGCCGCCGAGGGCGCTGATCAGCCCGCAGCTGAAGAGGCTCCCGTAGCGGAATCGCCTGCCGCTCAGCCCGCTGCCGATACTGCTCCTGCCGATGCTATGGAGCAGGATGGCGACAATAAGCCCAAGCGTCGTCGCGGCCGTCCGCGCAACGATGAAAAAGTTGCTTCACAGGACCAGCCGGCAGCTGAAGATGAGGCTCCGCGTGACGCCGTAGCTGCCGAGCAACCTGTCACCGAAGTTCTCGTGCCGGTAGAAGCGCCTCAGGTTGATAGCAATACCGATAAACAGGCCGAACCTAATCCTCAGGCTGAAGCTTCTGAAGGTGAAGGCAATAATGCTCCTCAGCAGCAACCACAGCAGCAGCGCAAGCGCGATTTCCGCCCCGGCAAAAATTCTGATTTCGGTCAGTTCTTCCCCCGCTCAGGTGGCCGAACTTTCGCTCCCCGCTCACAACAGGAGCGCGAGCAGGCACAGGCTGCCGCAGCTGCCGCTCCCATCGTGCTCTCCGAGCCCGTGGCCGAGAAACCTCAGCAGCAACAGGGTAAGAAGAACAAGAAAAACCGCAACAACAATAATAATAACGGCAACAATAATTTCCCTCAGCAGCAGCGCCAGCCTCTGCCCAACTATAATTTCGACGATATCATCGACGCTTCGGGTGTGCTCGAAATCGTGCCCGAAGGTCACGGTTTCCTCCGCTCAAGCGACTATAACTATCTCGCTTCGCCCGATGATGTTCTTGTCACCCAGCAGCAGATTCGCCAGTGGGGTCTGCGCACGGGCGATGTAGTGGAGGCAAGTGTACGCCCGCCTCGCGAAAATGAAAAGTATTTCCCGCTCACTAATGTAAGAAGCATCAATGGCCGCTCGCCTGAGTTTGTGCGCGACCGCGTGGCTTTCGAGCATCTCACCCCGCTGTTCCCCGACGAGAAGTTTGACCTCACCTCGGGTCAGTCAAGCAACATCTCCACCCGCGTCGTGGATATGTTCTCCCCCATCGGCAAGGGTCAGCGCGGTCTTATCGTGGCTCCCCCCAAGACCGGTAAGACTATCCTCCTTAAGGATATTGCCAACGCTATTGCCGAAAATCACCCCGAGACCTACATCATGATTCTGCTCATCGACGAGCGTCCTGAGGAGGTGACCGATATGTCGCGTAGCGTAAATGCCGAGGTTATCGCTTCGACATTCGACGAGCCGGCTGACCGCCACGTGAAGATTGCTTCGATTGTACTCGAAAAGGCCAAGCGCATGGTGGAGTGTGGTCATGATGTGGTGATTCTTCTCGACTCCATCACCCGCCTTGCCCGCGCCTACAACACCTGTGCTCCCGCTTCGGGTAAGATTCTCTCGGGTGGCGTGGATGCCAACGCACTTCAGAAACCCAAGCGCTTCTTCGGAGCGGCCCGCAATATAGAAAACGGCGGTTCGCTCACCATCATCGCCACGGCGCTCACCGAGACTTCGTCGAAGATGGACGAGGTGATCTTTGAGGAATTCAAGGGCACCGGTAACATGGAGCTTCAGCTCGACCGCAAGCTCTCCAATAAGCGTATATTCCCCGCCGTCGACATCATGGCATCCTCTACCCGCCGCGATGACCTGCTGCTGCGTCAGGAGACCCTCAACCGTATGTGGATTCTCCGCCGCTTCCTCTCTGACCGCAACTCCATCGAGGCTATGGAATTTATCAAAGACCGCATGGAGCGCACCGGCGACAACGATGAACTCCTCCGCACTATGGGTGACTAACTTCTAACTTATCAGCAAAATGAAATCTTACGACCAGCAGATTGACGACCTCCTCAACCTCGCATTCGCCGAAGACGTGGGCGACGGCGACCACACCACTCTTTCCACCATTCCCGCCGACGAGCAGGGCTGCCAGCAACTTATCGTCAAGGAGGAAGGTATACTTGCCGGAGTGGAAGTAGCAAGGAAGGTTTTTGAGAAATTTGACCCTTCGCTGAAGATGACTGTATTTATCCACGACGGTGCTCACGTGAAGCCGGGCGATGTGGCTTTCAAGGTAGAAGGTAGCGTGCGTTCGCTGCTCCAAACAGAGCGCACGATGCTCAATATCATGCAGCGAATGAGCGGCGTGGCAACTACTACCGCCAGCTATCAGAGC
>CAYZFG010000064.1:0-7253 GCA_964477665.1 uncultured Staphylococcus sp. | reverse complement strand
ACACCCGCAAGACCACTCCCGGAATGCGTCTGCTCGAAAAGGAAGCCGTGAAGATAGGTGGCGGCATGAACCACCGCATCGGCCTCTTTGACATGATTCTTATCAAGGACAATCACGTGGACTTCGCAGGCGGTATCGACAAGGCCGTGGCCGCTGCCCGCAAGTATCTCGCCGAGAAGGGTAAAGACCTGAAAATAGAAGTGGAAGTGCGCAATACCGACGAAATCCGTCAGGCTCTCGATGCCAAGGTCGACCGCATCATGCTCGACAATTTCACCCCCGAGCGCACCGCCGAGGCTGTACGCCTCATCGACCACCGTGCTGAGGTGGAATCATCAGGCGGAATCACCCTCGACACTCTCCGTGAGTACGGCGAAGCAGGAGTAGATTTCATCTCCATCGGCGCCCTCACCCACTCAGTCAAGGGCCTCGACATGAGCTTCAAAGCTGTAAAATAAAGAAAACCATAAGTCAAAAAAAGGAGTGAGATCCCCCGATCCCACTCCATTTTTTTAAATATCACTAATATTTTTAAATGAATATCCTCTATTATCCCCAAAGATAAATACAATAGTCAGTCTGCTGTGAACACACTGACTATAAAACAAGTCGCAGTTAAGCGGGGAGACTACGACAATGCTCGCGCACTATCTCAATTTTGCCATAACGGAAACGAGCATAGCGTCTCACGCTGACAGGTCTGGTGACACACAGCAACAACGCTGTGGTCTAAGCCTCAACCATAAGGCAATTACAATAAAAAAGTAAATCATAATTACCTCGCGGTTGAGAGTATTACAAATTTAGGCATTTTTAGGAGAACTACCAAGCGCAATCTTGGTAGTTCTCTTGTTTTATTACAAAGATTTCGCTACCTTTGTGTTGAAAATGAATGCATTATGAATCTTCTGAACTTCTATAAGAAATTTCCTGATGAGGATGCTTGCATCAAGCATCTCAAAGAACAGCGTGAGCAAGCGGGCATCACTTGTTCCAAGTGTGGCTGCATACACCACTACTGGAAATCTTATAGAAATCAGTGGCAGTGCAAGCAGTGCGGCCACAGAACCGGACTGAAAGCTGGGACTGTGATGCACGGTTCTAATCTTCCGCTGCTGTACTGGTTCATTGTAATTCATCTGCTGACTTCTACCAAGAAATCTTTCTCTGCTGCTGAACTACAGCGTCAGCTCGGACACAAGCGTTATCAACCCATCTGGGAGCTACTTCACAAACTTCGTAATGTGATGGGTCAGCGTGACGCTGAATACAGGTTAGTCGGTTCTATAGAGCTTGATGAAGGTTTCTTCTCTACGTCTGTTGATAAAGATGAAAAGGATAAACCACGCAAGCGCGGACGCGGTTCACAAGCAAAAACAAAGGTTCTTGTGATGGCTGAAAGCACAGCACAAGAACCTAATAAAAAACATAAACTTGATAAATCAGTTGGTCATATCAAGATGATTGTCATAGATGACTTGAAGTCAAAAACACTTGACAGCAACGTAATCAGGTTCATCAACAACGATGCAGAACTGACTACCGATGATTCAACTTCTTATGTGAACTTCAAGAACCTTGTCAAGTCACACATGAGTCAGGTAGTAGAACCCAAGCAGATTTCAAAAGTTCTGCCGTGGGTACATATCGTCATCAGTAACGCAAAGCGTCTGCTGCTTGACATATACCATGACATCAAACCGGAATTCTTGCAGAACTATCTCAATGAATTCTGTTACAAGTTCAACCGCAGAAAACTTGATATGTTTGAACGTCTGATGTTCTCGTGTATGTCTTACAAGACAGAGTTCAAACACAGATACTACGACAAGAAGATGGTTGCTTAAAAAATTGAAGATAAATACAGTATAAACTAATATCAATATTTTGATTTATGGTGTTCTTAAAAGAAGATGGAAGTTTGGATGTTAAACAAATCAACAATCTTCCAATAGATGAATATATTAAAGTAATTGAGAGTCTAACAGAAGCTCAACGAAATGAATATAATTCACATTTGCCAATTAATGAAGGTAAACAACGTACAAAAGCTGTCTTTGTAGATTCTACTATGGAAGAAGAAATCAAAAAGGGAACATTAGTTGACGCTGATGCATTCCTAAAAAAAATGAGAGATACATATTTAAAATAATGACAAATCACCAATATATTAATGAAGATAAACGGCCTCAAAAACTTTCAGTAGGGTTTTCTAAAAAATTATCCGAACAGATCAATAGTATATATTCTTGTAATCAGGATAACAAAGATAAACTTCATCAATTTACAGAATATATTGAAAGTTTAAAGGATTATATTTCAAATCCTGTTATTGCATGGGATTATAATGGCAAATACACACATTTCCCTAATGGAACTGTTTGTATAAATGAGTTAGGGTATGATGTAAAATTTATCGTTAGAACTGATAAGACAAAACATAACTATGTGTGTATCTTTGATTTGAAAATAAATCTACATAACTTTAGCTTAACAGACCCAGATTCTATCACTGAGTATTATCTGTCAGATTTACCACCTAAAGAAATTTCAAAAGATAAACTCTATAAAATAATGTCAGAACAGTATGAACGATATCTATATAGTCTTTTTTAAGAAGAAACCCACGTTACAAACGTGGGTACATCTCAATACTTAATAAGGGCGATTGAATTGAGCCGTTGTCAATACTAAGACTTATGTGAATCTTTAAACTCACGTCTCAGCACAATAATACTTGTTACAATATTGCCGATTGCAGCAAGTAAGAAGATTACTTCTGACATATTACTGTTAGCTCGCTCCTTTCGAGCATTATTTTTTATGGTGAATTTACATTCACAACACAAAATTACCGAAAATGCCTCTAAGTTCCAAACTTAGAGGCATTTCATCTATGGAAAAGTATTATTGGGGAAAATAGAGGATATTCTAATATTTTTATATTCTGAATCTTACAAATTACCGCCACGGCTGTAGGTACGTCGCTGTGCGACGTTTCCATGAAGAACTATTGGTAATTTAATGATTGACAGAATAATAGCATATTATCCTCCTCCGAAACGTCGCACAGCGACGTCCCTACAACATTTTATTTAAGTATAAATGTAAAAGTCTAAGGCGCCCGCAAGGCCGCCGGTTGTAGCTGTTAGGCACGGCTCTTTAATCGGCGGCCTTGCGGGCGCCTTTAGCCTCGAATATAGTCGAGTCTTATTACAGTATCGATTAAAATAATTTGAGGTCAGTGGGATTCACATCGTCAAACCACTCATTAAGCCGAGCTCTCGCTTGACGTTGAGTATTTGCGGTAATATTTGACCAAATAGATTTTAGTGCCAATATTAGAGCACTAGCGTCGTCAGTATATCCTAAAGGACCAAGAAAATCCGGAATAGCATCAAGCGGTAATATCAAGTAACCAAGTGCCCCTACTACTATTACTTTATCTGTAATAGGTACCTCCTTGTCCATCATTGCATAATAAAGTAAAAGTGCTGAGTATACTACCTTCACCCCTGCTTTTTTAGCAACACTACCTATCTTTTTAAATAATTTTTCGGGAGAATAAAATATTCCGAATGTTTCCGCTGTGGAATAACTGAATTTGTTTGCCATAGTTTATTTAAGTTGCTTGAGTGATTCTACAAAGAATTTACCTGAAAGATAAAATTGGGCGTATACGATAAACGGCTCAATGAAAAAGAAGGCTGAAAGCATGAAGTCAAGAATAAACGCCACTGCTATATTGACTATGAAGCCAATACCTATGAGTTTGCCTTTATTCTCACTAAATGAGATACCTACCTTTTCTGAAATCTTGCTATACATATTCCACAGTACGGCTATGAATATGAAGCCTCCCAACCCGAAATCAGGAAACATCATAAGCAATGCGCCAATAGCCGCACGTCTCTTAATTATTTTGAAAATGTCCTTCTCAAAATACTTATTAGCAAATTTTGCCGCAATAGCTCCTTCTAACATAATTAATTATATAGTATGAAAATAAGATTAAAAATTGCCTCCTTACTCCCTAATTCGGCGGTTATAGTTTGGGTACAAGAAAAGAGGGGAATTCATCGCACCTCAATCATAGTTACAACCGGCTCGCCAAAGCCAACACGCTGTATGATGTAAGGGTAGAATAAACTGCCCCTCTGAGTTGTGTATGCTAAAGCACGACCATCAGGCCGTAACCAAGATACGACAAAACAAAAAGAGCGTCTAATCTCACTTCATCTCAGCGTGGATGTTGAATTGGCGATTCGTTGTAACTGAGAAAGAAAGCTTGACACTTTTCTTATCCGGTGGCATTTCTCTTCCGCGGACTTCGCAAAGTTAAGCATTTTTTTGATTAGACGCTCCAAATTGGTGCAATTTATTCTACACCCCAAAGAATTTCAGGTGTTTTCAGACGGCGAATTGTGGATAGCGGAGAATATAAACTAATTGCATTGATATTTGTTTTATTAATACTAATTATATATCTTTGCAATATAAATGATAGCACTATGGAATTAGCAATAAATAGAAAATCTACCATGTTCAGGCTGCGCACCGATCTTATAGACCGGCTCAAATCTCTGGCAGCCAAAGACAACCGCAGTTTAAATAACTATGTGGAAACCATCTTAATGGATGTGGTATATAACACACCCAATTCAGCTACTTTGGCGGCCATTAAAGAGGCTCGGGATGATTCCAATCTTACTACAGTAGATATGACAAGTTTTGACGCTTTCAGGAAATCGCTTGAGATGTGATGAAAGAAATAAAAGCAACTAAAAGCTTTAAGAAAGATTTAAAGCGCTATCTCAATCAGCCAAAGAAGCTGCATGATCTGTATGATTTCATTGACAAATACTTGAGAACCGGTGAAACCATACCTGCACACTATCATGCCCATCAATTGATCGGAGAGTATTCCGGTCACATGGAATGTCATATTGGAAGCGATTACCTGCTCATTTGGATTGACGAATCTGCCCAGCTAATCAAACTTATACGTTTAGGTTCTCACTCTGAATTATTTGGATAATCATTACTAAAATACTGCGGATTGATGGCCAATCCGCAGTATTCACACACACATATAATATAAATAATATCGCTATTATTTATTCAGATTATAGACTTCTTTACGGATGTAAGGCTTGAGAGCGGGGACTTTTTCGGCGAGCTCGTTAACGGCGAGACGCGACACGAGGATGCCTCCGAGAATATTCAGGTGGGTGTTGTCAACCTTACCTTTGGGACAAAATTCGTAGGTATCGGCGGGAATCCACATAAACATCTGCTGCGAGAGGTCGCGACCGAGACCTTGCACGAGGGCATGGGTCAGGGCGTTCATATCCACAAATGTCACGCCCATCTCCTCGGCTACGCGGCGGGGAGCCACGATATAATCTCCGTGGGTATCCACGAGCACTTCGCCTTCGGTCTGATATGTTTTCTTGTCAGGATTCCAGTCGGCCTGCTTGTCGTCAGTATCTTCCTGAGTTTCGCCGGTGGGAGCAGGGAAATTGCGGCGCACGATGGAGTTCATTAATATAGGTGTGGCGCCTTTCTCACGAGCCTCAGTCACGAAGCGACGGAGATTGTCGTCAAACGAGCCTCCGGCCACGGTATATCGCTTTTCATCCTTGCTCTTCTCATCGTTGTGACCAAACTGTATTATCACGTAGTCGCCCGGGCGGATACGGTCTTTCACCACATCCCAGCGACCTTCGTCGATGAAGCTCTTGGAGCTGCGACCGTTTACGGCGTGATTATCCACCTTCACGGCTCCTTGAAGATAGATGGGGAGCATCTGCCCCCAGCCACGCTCCTGATTCTCTTTATCGAGTTTCTTGTTGGCCATGGTGGAGTCGCCTATCATGAAGATAGTTACGGTATCGGTAGGTTCGGCTGCCTGCATCATAAACGGCACGGCGAGCGAAAGCATCAGTGAGTGGAATAATTTCATGGTTTTAAATTTTGGTTAAACTGATGCAAAATTAATACTTATTTCTTTACCACAAACGAAAAAAATCATTTTGCCAATATGTAATTATTTAGTAAATTTGCGGTAATAATGACTATAAGCGACCCGCAAGTCGCTCCACCTACCAACCTTAAAACCATGACTATCAAACACCTGTCAATCTTTTTAGCCGCACTCGGAGGCGCCGCTGCATTTACCGGATGCCACAAGGAGACTTCCATTGACCGCGAGGCTCTCGTAGCGCGCAACAATCCCCATGTCACCGCAATCGACACACTGTCGTCGCTCACCGTGGGCAACGGCGAATTTGCTTTCACGGTCGACGTGACCGGTCTTCAGACTTTCCCCGAGATGTATCGCAACGGTGTGCCCTTAGGCACTCAGTCGCAGTGGGGATGGCACAGCTTCCCCAATCCCGAGCATCTCACCCACGACGAGACTCTGAAAGATTATGACTTCGGACGTGGCCGTCAGGAGCCCTACTCCGTGCAGTTCAACGAACCGGGACGCCAGCACGACGCCGCCAACTGGTTTCGCGTCAATCCTCACCGCCTGCACCTGGGCGCGATAGGTTTTGCTGACCTGAAGCCTGATCAGATTTCGGATGTTGACCAGACTCTCGACATGTGGAATGGTGAGATCACCTCGCATTTTGCAGTCGACGGTACGCCGGTGGAAGTGCATACCTACTGCCACCCCGATAAAGATATGGTAGCCGCCACGATCTCTTCAGAAAAGCGCCTGCCCGTAATCATCCGCTTGCCTTATCCTACCGGTGGTCACGCTGATGACGCTTGCGACTGGACTAAGGATGACCTCCACATTACCGAGATTATCAAGAATGACAACGGCAGTGCCGTGATACGCCACACCCTCGACTCTACCGTATATTATATTAACCTTACTTGGGAAAATGCCGCGGCTCCCGAGATGACCGGCCGCAATGCTCTGGTTCTCAAGCCTGAGAGCGATAAGTGGAGCTTCACGGCTCAATTCCTTCCAGAGGAAACCGACGAAGCCAATCCCACCGCTGAGGCTACGGCTAAAGCGGCGTCGGATTACTGGCAGTCGTTCTGGAAAAACGGCGGTGTAGTCGACTTCAGCCATTGCACCGATCCGCGCGCCAAGGAACTCGAACGCCGCGTGGTGCTCTCGCAGTACCTCCTCGCCACACAGTGTGCCGGCTCAACACCTCCTCAGGAGACCGGTCTGACTTACAACTCATGGTTTGGCAAATTCCACCTCGAAATGATATGGTGGCATCAGGCAC
>CAYZFG010000063.1:0-15045 GCA_964477665.1 uncultured Staphylococcus sp. | reverse complement strand
CGTCGACCACGCTTGAGTCGTTGACCACCATCACTTCATTGATGCGCAGTCCGCGTCGACCCTGAGCCATGACCGTGAGCGAGAGGCTCACGACGGCTGCCAACAGCATGAAAAGACGTTTTTTCATTACGTTTTCGTGAATTGAGGTAGGGTTGATGATTACATTACTTATACACCTGCGGGCGCATTACAGAGGAATGTTGCCGTGCTTCTTGGCAGGATTGATCACCTTCTTGGTGGCGAGCTGCTGCAGGGCGCGGATGATGCGGAAGCGGGTGTTGCGGGGCTCGATTACATCGTCGATGTAGCCGTAGCGGGCTGCATTGTAGGGGTTGCAGAAGAGCTTGTTGTATTCCTCTTCTTTCTCCTTGAGCACCTTGGCGGGATCGTCGCTTGCCTTGGCTTCCTTGGCGTAGAGCACTTCTACGGCACCTGCACCGCCCATTACGGCGATTTCAGCTGTAGGCCATGCGTAGTTCATGTCGCCGCGGAGCTGCTTGCACGACATCACGATGTGGCTGCCGCCGTAGCTCTTGCGCAGGGTCACGGTGACTTTGGGCACGGTGGCTTCGCCGTAAGCATAGAGGAGCTTGGCGCCGTGGAGTATCACACCGTTGTATTCCTGGCCGGTGCCGGGGAGGAAGCCGGGGACGTCGACGAGTGTCACCAGAGGAATATTGAAGGCATCGCAGAAGCGCACGAAGCGGGCTGCCTTGCGCGAAGCGTTGCTGTCGAGCACGCCGGCGAGGAACTTGGGCTGGTTGGCTACCACACCCACGGCCTGACCGTTGAAGCGGGCGAAACCTATGATGATATTCTTGGCATAGTCGCGCTGGATTTCGAGGAACTCGCCGTTGTCGATGATCGCGCCGATTACCTCATACATGTCGTAGGGGCGGTTGGCCGAGTCAGGGATGATCTCGTTGAGCGAGTCTTCGAGACGGTCTATGGGGTCAGTACATTCTACCAGCGGGGGTTCTTCGAGATTGTTCTGAGGAATGTAGCTGAAGAGCTTGCGGATGATGCTGAGGGTCTCCTCGCCGTCTTCGGCAGCGAAGTGAGCCACACCGCTCTTTGAGGCGTGAACTGAAGCACCGCCCAGAGCCTCCTGGGTCACATCTTCGCCGGTCACGGTCTTTACCACCTTGGGACCGGTGAGGAACATGTAAGAGATGCCCTTGGTCATGATGGTGAAGTCAGTAAGCGCGGGCGAGTATACTGCACCGCCGGCGCAGGGGCCGAGGATACCCGAGATCTGGGGGATAACGCCTGATGCGAGGATATTGCGCTGGAATATTTCAGAGTAACCGGCCAGAGCGTTGATACCCTCCTGGATGCGGGCACCGCCCGAGTCGTTGAGGCCGATGATGGGAGCGCCCATCTTCATGGCCATATCCATTACCTTGCAGATCTTCTGGGCCATGGTCTCGCTGAGCGAGCCGCCAAATACGGTGAAGTCCTGCGCGAATACATATACGGGACGACCGTAGATGGTACCGAAGCCGGTCACCACGCCGTCGCCCAGATAAGATTTCTTTTCCTGGCCGAAGTTGTGGCAGCGGTGGCGCACAAACATGTCGATTTCTTCAAACGAGCCCTCGTCGAGGAGCTGAGCTATACGCTCGCGGGCGGTATATTTACCTTTTTCGTGCTGTTTCTGGATAGCCTTCTCGCCGCCGCCGAGGCGTGCTTCCTCGCGCAGGGCGATGAGTTCTTTTACTTTTTCAAGCTGATTGCTCATGGGTGAGATGATATGGAATGGTTAAATGACTTGAGAATCGGTCCGGAGATGTCTTGGGGCCGATTCTCACGCCATGATGGTGGGTTATTACTTATTGGGATCCTCGCAGAGCTCTAAGAGCGCGCCGTGGCTGCTCTTGGGGTGAAGGAATGCGATATTGAGGCCCTCGGCACCCTTGCGGGGAGCCTTGTCGATGAGCTGGCAGCCCTTCTCGGAAGCCTCGGCAAGAGCGTTGGCCACGCCGTCGGCTACTGCGAAAGCCACGTGCTGGATGCCGCCGCGGCCACCGTTTTTCTCGATGAATTTGCTGATTGCGCTCTCGGGAGCGGTGCCTTCGAGGAGCTCGATCTTGGTCTGGCCTACCTGGAAGAAGGCGGTGCGCACTTTCTGGTCAGCCACTTCTTCGATTGCGAAGCACTTGAGACCTAATACGTTTTCATAGAACGCGATTGCCTCTTCAAGATTGGGCACTGCGATACCTACGTGTTCGATGTGAGAAATATTCATAATAACGTTATAATGAGTAGTTTATTCATGATTTTCTGCCGCCGTGTCCACGCTGGACGCGACGGCAGTGCAAAAGTAGCGAAAAATATTGAACCTACCGCTTTTTCAGCGGTAAAAAATTTCGGCCGGGATAATTAGAATAAGGGGAAGGAAGAGTTGGTGTAGACATACTTCTGGAGGAACGAGCGATTGTCCATGCACAGCATAAGTATGCCCTGGATGAGGGTGATGATTTCCCATGCGCCGCAGGTCACGAGCGACAGAAGTATGGTGATCACGCCGCCGGTATTCTTGCCCAGATAGAAATACTGCACGCCCAGTGCGCCCAAGAATATAGCTAAGAGAGCAGCCACGCCGCGGCTCTTGCCTGACTGCGGGTCGCTGTCAAAGGCATTGTTGCGCATCAGGTAGTCATTTTCGTAGTTGTCACCGCCGTTGCCGTAAGGGGGAGGCGTCTGATAATTGTTATAAGGGTATGCCATAATGAAATAGATTTTTTGCAAAAGTAGGAAAATTATCTCGTAAATTACAAATTAAGAAGATGAAAAATATGGAGCGGGGGCGGAAAGAATTAAGAATTTAAAATTTAGAATTTAAGAGAGTCTAATCATTTTAATTTTCCATTTTCCATTTTAAATTTTCATGCTCCCTTCGCCGCGATTGATAATGTGTCGGATGTAGGGACGTCGCTGTGCGACGTTTCCGGGAAACGCAAGGAGCTATTATTCTGGCATGTAATAAGTTACCATAGGCTCGTCTCCGAAATGTCGCACAGCGACGTCCCTACAAAAGATTGATTATCAGGCTTCCAGCCCTCGCGTCACCGCTCCATAGCTGACATACTTTGTCACTTATAACTCTGACCTATGACTTAAGTTCATCACCGTGGTCGCTGCGGCGGGAGCATGAAAATGGAAAATTGAAAATGGAAAATTGAAAATGATTGGACTCTCTTAAATTCTAAATTCTTCATTCTAAATTCCATTCCCCCGCTCCATAGGGCTGTCGCACGAAAAAAAGGCTGTCGCGCGGGGCGGCAGCCTTGTGATAGGTTAATGTGGAGGAGTCAGTGCTTAAGCCTGAGCGGGGGTGACGTTGATAAACTTACGTCCTTCCTTGCCTACAGTGAACACCACTACACCGTCGATGAGTGCATAGATGGTGTGGTCCTTGCCCATGCCCACGTTGAGACCGGGATGGTGCTGGGTACCGCGCTGACGCTTGATGATGTTGCCGGCTTTGCAGCTCTGACCACCGAAAATCTTCACTCCGAGTCGTTTGCTTTCTGATTCGCGACCGTTCTTCGAACTACCTACACCTTTTTTATGTGCCATGTTGTTGTGAATTTTAAGGGGTTAAGCAACTACTTCTTTAATTAACACTTTGGTGAAATACTGGCGATGGC
Organism: uncultured Staphylococcus sp.; assembly: GCA_964477665.1. Lineage (GTDB taxonomy): Bacteria > Bacteroidota > Bacteroidia > Bacteroidales > Muribaculaceae > Duncaniella. Next base: position 11,392 of record CAYZFG010000063.1, on the reverse strand, counting down.
CGTTTTTGCGGCGATAGCCTTTGCGACGTTTCTTCTTGAAAACGATCACTTTGTCACCTTTTTCGAGGTTCTTGAGCACCTCGCATACTACTTTGGCGCCTTCGAGTACGGGGGCACCTACTTTAACTGTTTCGTCGTCGGCCTGAGCGAGGAGAACACGGTCAAATTCTACAGTGTCGCCTTCTTTAGCAGCTTCGCCGAGATAGTGAACATACAGGAACTTGCCGGCTTCAGCCTTGAACTGCTGTCCCTGAATTTCTACGATTGCGTACATTTATTTAATTGGTTTACAGTTAATTCCGGCGGGCGGTCGGGCATATCCCGGCGCTTTTCCGAGCCCGTTGCGGCATAAATCGGATGCAAAGTTAATGCTTTTCCGGCTGATTTACAAGATTTTTTGCAAAAAAATCAAGTTGTCATTTTGACATTTTGACAAAATGACAACTTGATAATAAGAGATTACTTGCGTATCATCACTTTCTTGACGGTGTCGCCGGAGCGCATGATGTAGACGCCGGTCGAGGGATTGTCAACGCGCTGACCCTGAATGTTGAAGTATTCAACCTGAGTGTCGGCATCGGCAGTAGAGATGGTGAGGCCGGTAGTATCGTCGGAAGCGGCTGCCGACATGGTGCCGTGGCTACCGCTTGCGCTTATGGCTGCGACCTTATACTCTGAGCTGAGAGCCTCGCGGGCTATTACGGCTGCGGGAGCTGCGGGGAAGTCATACTTGGTGTCGGTGGTGAAGTGGGTAGCCTTGCCGTCGACATACACGAGGTAGCCGGCTGCGTTGGCCACGGAGTTCCATTTCAGTCCGGTAGCGTTGTAGGTTACTACGGGTGCCTCACATTCGGCGGTGAGCTCGGTGGGATCCCAGCTGTCGGTGTAGCCGAGTACATTGTGGTGAGTGAAGTAAGCGGCTTCCTCGGCGGTGAGGATGGGCGAGTATGTGTTGGTGCTCGTGGGCGAGTTCTTACGCTTGCTCAGGTCGATAGGATTGCCGTTGGCGTCCATAGAATTGTACTCGTAGAAGTGCGTAACGAGGTTGCTCATGCCGCCCCAGCCTTCGGGTGAGGGAGTGGCGATCATGGTGGTGTTGAGCCAGTAGCAGCGGGGCTCGCCCTGCCAGGGACGACCGAGAGCAAACTTGCTGTCGCCCTTGATGGTACAGTTGCTGAACACGTAGCCGTGCTTGTTGCCGGTAGAGGTGGCGGGAGCTGTGATGTAGCCGCCCTCACCTACGTGTACGAGTGTACAGTGATCGTAGAAGTGGTCGCCACCGCCGCATATATAGTCGACGTTGCCGTGGATGGTTACATTATAGTAGTAGCCGCGCTCGCCGGTAACCTGAGTGTCCTGAATACTCTGGAGGGTGACATTTTTCATGATGTCAAGGCCGCCGCCGTAGTGAGCCACGCCCACACCTACACGGTCAGGAGCGCCGAAGTCAAGGTCGTTGCGCACGGTGAAGTTCTCCATGTAGATATTCTTGGAGTCGCGGGTCGAGAGGATGGGGTTGGTGATACCGGTGCGTGTGCCGTGGATGAGCACGCCTTCTTCGCTCTGACCTACGATGCTGACGTTGTAGACCCTGCTGAGGTCGATGTGAGCGGTAGCATCGTCGGTGCCGAGGTCATAGTCGCCGTCGTGGATATAGATGATGGTGGTGGGAGCGTCAACGCTACCGTTGGTGGCTGACAGACCGGCCACAGCTGCGCGGAGCTCGTCGACGGTAGTGACGTTGATGAAGCGGTCAGCATCGTGTACCTCTACATAGTCAGCCTTACCGGTGGTGAAGGTCACGGAGTAAGCCTCGGTAGTGGCATTGTTGTAGGTGTCCTTGATGGCACCGGCGGGGAGGGTGAGGGTGTATTCAGTGTCGAAGTCAAGATCCCAGAGAGGGAAGTTGAGGGTGGTGCCGGTTACGTGAGAAGATGCCATGGCGCCGTTAAATTCTACCTCGGTGGCTACCACTTCGCGATTGAAGGTGAAGCTTACCACGGTGTGGTTTTTACCGGTGAGGTCAGTGTAAGAGCTGCTCTTAAGCACGGGAGCATCGGTGGGCACGTATACTTCATATACGTAGTCAAACCACCACACGGGCTGGTCGCCATTTTCAAATTCTATCTCGAATTTTTCGCCGGGAGTGTGGTTTTCTACGTTGATTACGAGATCATATTCCACACCATCGCCATTGACAAACGAGCTGGCCGAGGGCATCCAAATGGTAGCACCTTCCGAAGTTACCGCGGTGATCTTTCCGGGTTTATAGTTGTCCTTGAGGTGAGCGAGCACGAGCTGCTTGATCTTGCGGTCAACGGGAGCGGTAAACTCTACCTTTTGGCCGTTTCTGTAGTTAAACTTAAACTGAGTGCCGCCCCAGCCGTCGTTGACGGGGGCTATGTTGTGATAGCCGTCGTTCCAGGAATTGTCGTCTTTTTTGAAAGTGCCGTCGTATCTTACAGTCTGATCCTTATCGCCCTGAGCTCGGGTGAAGAGGTGGATGCCGTTGACGGTGAGGGTGAAGGATTTGGTCTTGTTGCCTGCCTTGCCTGTGAATGTGTAGGTAGCCTTGGTGCCGCTATTGGTGGAAGTGGCTGTGGCCTGAGAGCCGTCGAGGAAAGTAGCTGTCACCTCGGGCACGGCGGTGAAGATGTAGTCAGATACGGTCACGTCCTCGCCATTGTTGAGGGCTTCCACGGTGGCTTCATCCAGAGCAAAAGCGTCGACATTGACACCTGCGAGGATCACGTCGCCCAGGCGGAAGAAGCGTACGTTGTAGACTTCCTTGTCCTTATACACGCCTTCCTCTACATTGAGGGCGATGGTTACGATGGTCTCGGCATTGGGAGCGGGGGTGGGGATGGAGTAGCTGCCGTCGCCCAGGTCAGTTACCGTCACGCCGTCGGCGGTCACGGTGGCGGTGGCACCAAGTACCTCGGGGGTGAAGACAACGGTAGATGCCTTGTAGTCAGCGGGTACGTTGAAGGCAAATTCGTAGCCTTCCTGCTCGGCAGCTGCAATAGAGGCATCGGCCACGGTGATGTCGTTGACCATAGCAAAAGAGTCGCCGATCTTGTTGAAAGTAGGGGTAGTCCAGTTGTAGAGGTAGCCGCCGTTTTCTGACTTGGCGTCAACGCGCAGCATCTTGCGTCCCTTGGTAATGAGACCGAGGAGGGGATACTTGGCGTGATGCTTTTCGGTGATAGTGTAGGTGGTATTTACTTCAACTTTATTAGTGGCCTGGTCGGTGATAGTAACGATGAAATCACCGGCATTTGCAAACCAGTTGAAGTCGATGTCGATCTCATATACGCCTGCCTCGGTGCAGTAGAAGGGATATGTTGCGAAGCCGCCGTTGGTAGTGTATCCGATGTTAGCGTCAGATCCGGGATGTTCAAGTCGGAGACCGTCTCCGATTGTCCACTTGTTGATGTCGAGCGCTCCGGGGATTACATCCCAACCTGCGGGAACTTCTCCATTGTCTTCCCACTTGTCGGCAACTTTAGTGAAAGTGGGCACGGTGTAATTGCCTAAATATCCTGTTTCGGTGGTGCTGGTTATTGTAAATTTGATGTTCTTTTCACCGGCGGTGATGAGGCCGGGGAGCGACACAGTCTGGTCGCCGTCGGCAATAGCCCAGTTGTGGAAAATTTCCATAGCACCTGAGGTCTTGTCGGTAATGACGATTTCTACATTACCTTCCTTGGCGTAGCTCCAGTTCCATGCCATTTCGTATACACCTGTTTCGTCGCAGGTGAAATCGACATTGGCATTGGCACCGGTCTTGACATAGCCTACATTGCCATCGTTATTCTCGGTTTTACAGCCGCCACCATAGGTCCAGCTGCCTAACGATAATGAACCGGGAATGTGGAGAGAGCTTGCCGCCTTCTGAGGGGCAGAGGTTTCGGTTGCAGCGTAGCTTGAGGCATACACCGCTCCGCCGGCAGCAAGAGCCACGGCGGTGAGTCCGAAAAGTAAAGATTTTAAGTTCATGATACGGTTAAAAAATGGTAAGATTTGGTATTTAGTTATTGTATTTTCGATAGAAGACTTATTGTATTTTACGGTAGGATTTTAAGGTAAAAATCAGTGCTATGTAGCTGTAAATCAGTAGTAAAAGTAATGAAAAATATTTACCCCCCCCAATCTTTAACATACTTTAACAAGCTGCGGCGAGAGCACGGTGAAAATCCCATGGAAAAACAGGCTCACTCCGGCGGCTCATAGCGCGATTCATCAATTCCGCTCACCTGCAAAAAACCTAACAAAATCTAAAACCTGAAAAAAATTTTGATACCTACGGAAATAATTGTACCTTTGTGCGTTAAATTCCGCAGGGTGACTACATGGCTCCCGACGGAACTTTACCACATTAATTAATATATAGCGCTTATAAACAAAACCTTAAAAGCATATAATGGCAACACTTGAAAAAATCCGCAGCAAATCAGCCCTCCTTCTTATCATCGTAGGCGCGGCTCTGCTCGCATTTATCATCGGTGACTTCTTCACCTCGGGCCGCACTCTCTTCGGCACCGGCACCACTATCGCAAAGGTGGGCAACAAGAAAATCGACGTTCAGGAATTCCAGCAGCGCGTGCAGGCTGCCTCGCAGCAGATGCAGGGTCGCAAGATCGACGGCTCGGTGCTCAACCAGCAGGTGCTCAACACCATGATTACTGAAAAACTCTTCGACCAGGAAGCTGAAGACTTAGGTCTCAACGTGACTTCCGACGAGCTTACCTCCGTGATGCTCGGCGACAATGCCGCTTACGTCAACCGCATGGTGCAGCAGCAGACCGGCGCTCCCGATGCCAAGACTTTCTATGATATGGCTTTCAATCCCTCGAAATACGGTATCCCCGCTGCCGAGGCTCAGCAGTACCAGCAGTACTGGCTCGACCTTGAGAAGCAGATGGAGCAGAATCTACTCCGCCAGAAGTTCCAGACTCTCTTCACCGGCACTTTCGTAGGCAATAATCTCGATGCCAAGGCTCTCTATGACGACAATGCCAATACCGCTAAGATCGTCTACGTAAAGAGCGACTACTCGGCTCTCAACGACGACGAGTATACTCCCTCTGATGCCGAAGTGAAGGCTCTCTACAATGAGGAAAAGAACCTCTACGCTCTCACTGAGCCCGTAAGCACCGTCAACTATATCGCCGTTGACATCGCTCCCTCTACCGACGATAAGGTGAAGGGTCAGGCTAAGGTGGAAAACTTCCTTGAGGCTCTCAACGCTGATGCCGCTTCGGTGGGCAACGGTGACTCGGAGTTTGACATGGACCGCGCTAAGCAGGTGAAATCGTCGCTCAACTCTCAGACTGCCGAGGCTCTCGCCGAGATGCAGGAGGGTCAGGCTCGCCTGGTGTCAAACGTAGGCAACAACTATACTATCGCCAAGCTCTTCGGCCGCTCCAACGAGCTCGCTGAGGTGACCGTAGACTTCATGGTAGTGGAGAGCGCCGCTAAGGCTGACTCGCTCATCGCCGCTCTCAACTCAGGCGCTTCTTTCGACTCCATCGCCGCTCAGGCCGTGCAGTCGCAGAAGGCTTACAAGGTTTCGCTCCTCGACAATCAGGTAGCCGAGCTTCGCGACGTGCTCGCCGGCGCTACCGTGGGCCGCTACTTCACTCCCGATACAGCTGCCGCTCAGTATGCCCGCATCTTCAACGTGACCGAGAAGCCCGCACCCGTAGAGGTGGTTGACCTCGCTACTTACACTTACGAGGTGCTTCCCTCGGCCGCTACCGTCAATAAGCTCCAGAGCCAGCTCATGGACTACGTAGCCGCTCACAACAATGCCAAGGCTTTCGCTGACAGCGCTCAGGCAGCAGGTTACACCACTTTCCCCGCTCAGGTTACTCCTTCTACCCCCTCGATAGGCAATCTTGAAGACTCTCACGCCGCTGTGGCTTGGGTGGTTGATGCCAAGAAGGGTCAGGTTTCGCAGGTATTCGGCGACGAGCAGTCAGGCAAGTTCTTTGCCGTGGCTCTCAACGATGTATACGATGAGGCATTTGTACCCGTACGCGATCCTCAGCTCACCGCTACCTACACCGCCCGCGCCCGCAACGACAAGAAGGCCGCCGCTCTCCTTGAGCAGTACAAGGGTAAGGCAAGCGACCTCGCCGGCTACGCTCAGATTCTCGGCGTGACCCCTGATACCACCGAGGTTAACTTCGGTCAGGTTCAGGTGCCCGGCATAGGTATCTATGAGGCTGAAATCCTCGGCAACGTTGCCAATGCCAAGGCCGGTCAGTTCCTCGGCCCGGTTAAGGGTAACAACGCTATCGTCTTCATTCAGGTTGCTGAAGTGGCTCCCGCCGCCCGTCCCTACGACGCTACTCAGGATCAGGCCCGCTACAATCAGCAGCGCGGCGCTCAGCGCATGATGAGCAATATGGAAGCCATCATGCTCGGCAATAAGAAAGTAAAGAACAACATGACTACCTTCTTCAAGTAATTCCGCTTGAATCATCCCATATCATCAAGGGCGGCCGGCACGTGTCGGGCCGCCCTTGTTGTGAAGTTTGGGATTTTATTGTAATTTTGCTGAACATTCGGGTAGTTGCCGAGTGTTTTTAAATAAGTAATGTAACTGAAATTATGATCGACAATATATTGAATGAAGCAGAGGTGGAGCGCGCGGTGCTCGTGGGGCTCGTCACTCCCACCCAAAATGAGGCCAAGGCTACGGAATACCTTGACGAACTGGCGTTTCTCGCCGATACCGCAGGCGCCGTAACCGTGAAGACCTTCCTCCAGAAGGCCGACTACCCTAATCCGCGCACCTATGTGGGCAAGGGTAAGCTCGAAGAGATACGCGCCTTTATCGAGGATAACGATATAGGTATGGCGATATTTGATGATGATCTTACCTCAAAGCAGGTGGTGAATATAGAGCGCGAGCTGAAAGTGAAAATCCTCGACCGCACGAGTCTGATTCTCGATATTTTCGCTCGTCGCGCCCGCACGGCCAACGCTAAGACGCAGGTAGAACTTGCTCAGTATCAATACCTCCTCCCCCGACTGACCCGAATGTGGACTCACCTTGAGCGTCAGCGAGGCGGTATAGGTATGCGTGGCCCCGGTGAGACGCAGATCGAGACTGACCGCCGTATAATCCTCGACAAGATTTCCCGCCTCAAAAAGGAGCTTCAGGATATCGACAAGCAGAAGAGTGTGCAGCGCAAGAATCGCGGTAAGCTTACCCGTGTGGCGCTCGTGGGATATACCAATGCCGGCAAATCCACGCTGATGAACGTGCTGAGCAAGAGCGACGTATTTGCTGAAAACAAGCTCTTCGCTACGCTCGATACCACTGTCCGCAAGGTCATCATCGACAATCTTCCTTTCCTGCTCACTGACACCGTAGGCTTCATACGCAAGCTTCCCCACCACCTTGTAAATTCATTCAAGTCCACGCTCGATGAGGTGCGCGAGGCCGATATACTGGTGCATGTGGTTGACATCTCGCACCCCAACTTTGAGGAGCAGATAGAAGTGGTGGACAAGACACTACGCGAGATTTGTGGCGATCAGGAAAAGCCTGTCATAATGGTATTTAATAAAATCGACGCCTTTACATACACGCCCAAAGACGAGGACGATCTCACTCCCGCCACGCGCGAAAACGTGTCGCTCGAAGAGCTTGAGCGCTCGTGGATGTCGCGCATGCCCGGCGACTGCGTGTTTATTTCAGCCCGCACCGGTGCCGGCGTCGACAAGCTCAAGCAACTCCTCTACGAGCGCGCCCGCGAAGTTCACCTCACCCGCTTCCCCTACAACGACTTCCTCTACCAGACCTACACCGACATCGAAGAATAAAATATATATCCTTTATCGCCAGGCTATTGCGATTGTTTCCGTGAGGGTGGCGATGGAGAAGGTGATATGGTAGGTGGCGTGGCGCGCAGTTACGTGGCCTGAGGCCATGTGGGTGCAGTCTATTTCAGTCAAGGCGAGGCCGGGTGTGTGGGCGGCCTTGTAGACGGCTTCCTTGGCAGTCCATGCTTTGAGCAGGTCAAGCGGTGAAGTGAAGAGTGTCAGTTCGGTCTCGGTGAGGAAGCGGTGCTTGACGCGCTCAAGCTGCGAGCGGTAGGTCTCTACGTCTACACCTATGGTCTCTTCACCGTCGGCCGTGGCGATGGCTAATGTCGTGGCTGAATGTGATACGGAAATCAGGTGCTCAATGCCGTTTACCGTCACTTTCGGGGCGCCCGACTGGTGGTGGGAATACTCAACATTCGGCCCGAATATTTCGCTGAGAAGTGACAATGTGGCAGCGCGGTCGCGCTCGGCGCGCGAATTGAAATGTGATTTTGCCGGTAGCGGGCGGGTGTAGAGTTTCATCAGAGTGACCGGAGGAGCATTTCTACATCGCGTGTCACGCAGTCAACCACGGGAGCAAGCGAGTCGGGGCGAAAACCCTCGTCGACCTGCACCATGAGCGCGCCTGAAACGACGTTTTTATCTGACACGCCCAGGAATTGCACCGGGGTAGCCGTGCCGGCGCCCGTGACGAGGATGCGGCAGTCATATCCCGCGGGGGTGGAAAATTCCATAAGGTCGCTCTTGTAGCCGCCGGAATTGAGCGCCATGCGTTCGAGACGGTTGTCGACTACAGCGGCAACTGTGGCGGGCGTTACGGGCGTTACGCTGCAATATATAGTGGCATTGCCGAGGGTGGGATAGGCTATATCTATCCACGTCGAGGGGCCGTCAGGACGCTTTTCGAGAGTGCGGGCTGAGGAATTGGTGACGATATTGATACCGTCGATATGCAGTGTATCATAATTTGCTGCGGGCACCTCTATGCGGTGGTATGCGCGGGGACGGGGCGTAGCAGTGTCGTTGCCACCGCCTGAGCACGCTCCCACTGCGAGAGCAGCGAAGATTATGAGTTTATTTATCTTCATGAGCGGGGCGTGACTGGTCAGTCTGCACTTCGGGCATCACCTTTACGCGCACGTTGGCGATGCGGTGATTCTCGATCGAGAGCACGAGGAAGCGGCAGCGGCCATATACGATTGATTCCTTTTCTTTGGGAAAGTCGCCCTTGATGGCAAGTAGCATTCCGGCGAGTGTCTCGCAGTCTTCAGTCACGGCTGCATATTCCTCTTCGTCCTGCTCGGTGATGCGCAGGAAGTCGTTGAGGAGGGTCTTGCCGTCGAAGATGAAAGTATTGTCGGGAAGGCGGCGGTAATTCTGTTCCTCGTCGTCATACTCGTCGTTGATGTCACCCACGATTTCTTCCAGTACATCCTCAAGCGACACAATACCCTGAGTACCACCATATTCATCAATCACTATGGCAAGGTGCACGCGGCGCTTGCGGAAATCTTCGAGCAGGTCATCGATCATGCGGGACTCGGGCACATAATATGGCTCGCGCATGAGTGACTGCCACTTGAAGTCGGCCGGACGCTTTTCGATATAAGGCAGCAGGTCACGGGCGTAGAGCACTCCGCGGATATTGTCCATCGACGTATCAAATACCGGCAGGCGGGCAAAACCGGTGTCGATCACCACCTTCATCACCTCCTCAAACGAGAAGTCAATATCAAGGCCGGTGACGTCGACGCGCGGCGTCATAACCTCTGAGGCTGTGGTGTCGCCAAATTTCAGGATACCTTCGAGCATCTCCTTATTGTCGCCCGACGAAACCTGGGCGATCTCAAGAGCCTGCGAAAGGTCGTCGGCGGTCACTGTAGAGGCTTGCTTCTGCACTACCTTGTTGACTATCACCGAGCTGCCTACGAGAATTGACGACAGTGGGTAAAAGAGCCGGCGGATGAACAGGAGAGCCGGCGTGGCCATGCGTGCCCACGAAAGATTGTTGGAATTGGCGTAAAGTTTGGGAAGAATTTCGCCGAAAAGCAGGATGAGGAAGGTGAGTATTACCGTCTGCAATATGAAGCTCAGCACCGGCGACATCCCGTCGAAGATCGGCCCGAGGGCGAAATTACACAGCACTACTATGGTGACGTTGACCAGATTGTTGGCGATAAGGATTGTAGCTAAAAGTCGCTCAGGCTTTTCGATGAGGTCGAGCGTGCGGCGGCCGCCGTCGCTTTCCTCCAGCTCCTCACATTCTTCAGAAGAGAGTGAAAAAAACGCTATCTCGCTTCCCGAGATGAAGCCTGAGATGAGCAGGCACAATGCAGCAAGGAGCAGCGCTGTGATTTCGCTGCCGCCAAAAGTAGCTACTGAAAGATTTATAAGATTGAATATCAAGCCGCCGGGAGTGGCGGTCGGTAAAGGATCCGGGTCCAAAGTCAGGTGAAATTAGTAAAACAATCGCCTCGCCTTGCGAGGCATTAACGCCACAAAATTAATAAAAATATGTGTATTGACAAAAAATATCGCCGCAACCCTTGGCAGAGAAGCGGCGATGTGATATGGATTAGTAATTATGACTGGAAAAACATGTGGCCATTATCTGCGAATTCCGACCATCCGTCAGATGTTTTATATATCGATTCTTCAGTCTTTGTGAGTATAACTTTTACTGTGACTGAAGCTTCCTTCATTACTTCTTCATCAAAAGGCCATTCAAATGTTTCTGGATAATAATCTAATGTAGCGGGTGAGAATGAGTAACAATAAATTTCTTCAATAGGACAACCCTTGAAAGCGCACCAGTTAATTGCTGTCAGATTCTCACCAAGAGAGAGATCCTTTATAGGGCAACCCTGGAATGCGTAAGCACCTATGGCGGTCACTGCATCGGGGATGGTTATTTCGGTGAGGCCGCAGCCGTTGAAAGCATAGTTGGCCACATGTACGAGGTTGGCGGGAAGATTTACCGAAGTAAGGTTGGCGCAACCGTCGAAAGCGTGAACGTCGATGCGGAGCACGGTGTTGGGGATATTTACAGCGGTAAGCTCAGTACATGACATGAAAGCCTTTGCGCCGATCTTGGTGACCTGATAGCGGCGGTCGCCGGCTTCGATAGCGCCGGGGATGTTTACGGCACCGATATAGTTGCCTACGGTTACGGTGCAGGTGTTGTTGTCGTTAAGGATGTAATTGATGCCGTCGACAGCCACAGTCTCGGGGGCGTCATCGTCGTCGCTGCAAGAGGTGAGCGCGAGCGAACCTACGGCCAGCATTACCATGATAAATGCCTGAAATACTCGTAATTGAAGTTTCTTCATTGTGAGATGAAAATTTGGAGTTATGGTTATTTGTTTACTTGACAGGAGAATTAATTTTATGTGACAATTCAGTGCTGAATGTACCTTTAGAGAAACATTTGCTTTCCCGGAAGAACGAAATTTTCCGAAAACTTTTGCAAAGATATATAAAAATTGCAAAACTCCTTACAAATCTTTAAAATTTTAACACAATACGTTACAAGATTAGCGGCTTCGCGGCC